>NZ_QNUA01000022.1:0-136409 GCF_008042285.1 Bacillus sp. AR13-1 | reverse complement strand
TATGATTATTGATTATATACTGCATGGGGGTCTTATTTTGAAGGGAAGAGATGTTGTTTTAGGTTTATTAATGGAAAAAGAATTGTCTGGTTATGACATTAAAATTGTGTTTGAGGATGTATTTACTTACTTTTTTGATGGAAGCTTTGGAATGATTTATCCAACGTTACGACAATTGGAAAAGGAGGGGAAAATTAAAAGAGAAATTGTCATGCAAGAAGGGAAACCGAATAAGAAAATGTACTTTATTACAGATGAAGGGCGTGAAGAGTTTTATAAATACATGCAAACGGATGTAGAGAAAGACGTTTTACGTTCAGATTTTTTAATGAGGATGTATTTTGGTAATTATAGTGATGATAGGGCGATAAAAAAATGGATTGAAGACGAAATTGAAAGGAAAGAAGCGTACATTGCGGATCTTCGTTTGAAATATGAAAAATGGAGAGAAGGTATTACTTTCGTTGAAGAAATTTCGCTCGATGTAGGTATTGCATCATATAGTGCACAAGTAGAGATGTTGAAGAGGAAGTTACAGCAATTAGAAGCAAAAGAAAACAATAAAACGGAAGAATGAAAAACACGTTCACAATGAATAAAGGGGTAGATTAACATGGAGCAGTCAAAGGGTATTAAGATTGTCTTTTTAATGTGCTTAGGTATTTTTCTTTGTATGATTGATACAACGATTATGAATATAGCTTTACCAGCAATACAATCGAGTGTAAATACTTCATTAGAGAAGATGTCTTGGGTATTAAATGTTTATACAATGACGATTGCAGTACTCGCAATCCCGCTAGGACGGATAGCTGATATTTTTGGGAAAGCAAAGGTGTATATTCTCGGTTTAATTATTTTTGGTGGTGGATCAGTGCTTTGTGCTTTTGCTAATACAGGTGACTTCCTTATTTTTTCTCGTTTTATACAAAGTGTTGGAGCAGCAATTTTATTTCCGACAAGTATGGTAATTGGTGTATCAGCTATGCCGTTAGCAAAGAGGCATGTTGCACTTGCTATTTTAGGAGTAACGCAAGGATTGTCAGCTGCACTTGGTCCGGTAATAGGCGGAATTATTACGCAAAATGTAGGATGGAGATGGGTATTCTTCGTCAATGTTCCGATTTGTATTCTTGGAATCATTTTATGCTGTATTATGTTACAAGTAAAAAATGAAGAACGTATTATTTCAAAAATTGATTGGATTGGACTCATATTAAGTAGTTTAGCGATTTTTTCTTTTACTCTCGTATTAGTGAAAGGCAATACGTGGGGATGGCAAAGTAATATCGCTTGGTCTTGTTATGCAATTAGCACTATTTCTCTTATTCTATTTGTTCTAGTGGAACGAAAGATTCATAATCCGATGGTGAATTTAAAATTATTTAAAGATCGAATGTTTGCAGGGGCGTCTATCGTTGTTATATTAAGTAATTTATTTTTAATTGGAGTAACTGTATTACTTCCAACATTCTTGACAAAAATACAATACCGAACGGAAATTGAAGCTGCTTTTTTAGTGACACCTATTTCAGCGATGATATTTTTTGTCTCACCGGTTGCAGCAACTTTAATTAAAAAATTTGGAAAAGTAACTATTATTTTGTCAGGGTTTCTTGTTATGGGCCTATCCTACTATTGGTTGCAAATGATTGACGTTAATTCAACAAATATAGAAATTATTATCCCATGTATGATATTAGGTGTTGGATATGGTTTAGTAGTGGGGCCAATTACAGTTTTAAGTGCATCTTCGTTTGAAGGAGAATTATTAACTGCTTCTCAAACTGTCGTATCGATGTTACGTCAAGTAGGTATTGTATTAGCAGTAGCGATATTTGTATCTAACTTAACACACAACTTATCTGTAAATAAAGAGAATGTATATCGTTATGCAGAAGAAAAAGTGCGTAATATTCATGTGGATAGTGCTCAGCAAGCTGAGATATTACAGGTAACAAAAGAAAAAATAGAGAAACAAAGTATAGAAACAAATGTAGAAAAGAAACAAAATGAAACATTGGTGGGATTAAGTAAAGAGAAAAAAGACGAATTAATTCACCAAAAAGTGGATGAAGTATTAAGTGGAGTTCCAGTAGAATATCGAGAGATAAAAAGAGAAGAAGTTACGAATCGAGTAACAAAAGAAGTTGAAAAACAAGAGGAGAGTATAAAGAAAGAAGTACTTGTATTTTCAAAAGATGTAAGTCAGTATGCCAAAAATAAGATGGCTATGAGTTTTACTGATTTATATAAAGCGAGTGTTCCAGTTATTTTAATTTGTGCTTTAGTAAGTTTGTTATTTTGGGAAGGGAGACTTCGAATTAGTAGAAGAAAGAAGAAGCTAGTGGAAGAGTCGTAGTAATAAATATCACTCATATTATAAAATAGGCTACTATTCAAATAGATTTTGAATAGTAGCCTATTTTTATTTATTACAATAGTTTCGGATCCAACTTTTTACTGATTTGGGTGAGGATTAATCCGATGAAAACTTGTAAACTTCCTATCCATGTTACGTGTATGATAGAGCTATGTTCAATAATTATACTACCAATATAAGAACCAGTTGCAATTCCTATATTAAAAGAAGCAATATTTATAGCAGAAGCTACATGTGTAGTTTTAGGAGAAATACGATCTGCTAAAATCAAAGTATATAATTGAAGTCCTGGAACATTCATAAAGGCGAATAATCCCATTGAAGCTACAGCTATTAAACCAAGAATTTTGAATGGAGCTGCAAAGTATAACAATAAGAGTACAACCGTATGAAATATAAAGATGTTGGATAAGGAGTGGATGGGGTAAGTATTCGTCACCTTTCCACCGATTAAATTTCCGATTGCAATCATAATCCCATAGAGGAAAAGAATAATTGTTACGCTATTTAAAGAATACATTGTGACATCCTGTAACAGTGGAGAAAGGTAAGTAAATACTGTGAATGTTCCGCTCGAAATAAAAGCGGTTATAATAAATACTAATAATAATCTTGTATTTGTAAATAATTCTTTAAAATCTTTTAGTTTTGAAGGTGTGCCTTTTTCTTCGGATTTGGGTACAAGTAAAAGTGTTGAAATATATGCAATGGCGCCGATAATTGTAATAAATAAGAAGGCCATTCTCCAGCCGAATTGTATACCGATGAATGTACCGATAGGAACACCGGTAACAGTTGCAATAGTAAGGCCAGAAAACATAATGGAAATTGCTTGTGCTCGTTTATTTTCTGGAACTAATGAAGCGGCCATTAATGAACCAATGGACATGAAAACACCATGCGAAAAAGAGGCTATAATTCTACCTATTAATAATACAAAGAGATTCGGAGCAAGAGCGGATATACCATTTCCAATTATAAAGACAAGCATGACTAATAATAACAATTTTTTTCTAGGTATCCCCGCTGTGAGAGAAGTTAGTACGGGAGCACCGATTGTCACACCTAACGCGTAAACAGTGACAGTTAGTCCCGCCATACTAACAGGAACAGCTAAATCATTAGAAATTAAAGGGAGTAGGCCAACACTTATAAATTCTGTGACACCGATGGCAAATGCTGAAATAGCCAATGTTAATAAGGCAAATGCTCGATTACGTTTTACATTCATTTTTATTACCTCCATGTTTTATAATTCGGCATATCGAGAAATTCCGATTAATGTTTCTGTTAACTATATTAATCGGTAATTCCCGATATGTCAAAATTAAAAGTCAAACACATGACTGGACAAATTGACATATCGTAAATAGCCGATTAATATGGGGATATGAATAGAATCGAAATTTTTAAAGCTCTTTCAAATGATACACGTTTAAATATTTTGGAATGGTTGAAAGAACCAGAGAAATACTTTGATAAACCATCAGCACATTTATCAAAAAATATTAATGAAAAAGGCGGTGTGTGTGTAGGGGATATTCAAGAAAAAGCTAACCTTTCTCAATCAACCATTTCACAATATCTTTCTATGATGCAAAAAGCTGGGTTATTAGAATCGACAAGGCACGGTCAGTGGACATACTACCGGAGAAACGAAGCTACAATTCGAGAAATTACGGATTTTCTTAAAGATAACCTTTGATAAAAAATAAACAAAAAAGCACAAGTGAAAATTTGTGTTTTTTGTTTATTTTTATTGTAAATATGGAGTGAAAGCTCAATTGTTTAATCGTTAGTTATTACTAGAAATATTAGTGTTTATTTATAAAAAGCAAAGTTAGTATGGAATTCTAGATTCAATTCCTCTAAATTATGACTATAATATCTTTTATTATTAAAATTAGTAAAGTCAATTCCGGTGCAATGTTCTAGATTTCTATCTAAAATAATGATAAAGTCTGGTTAGAAAATCTTTGTGAAGTAAAGGGAAGAATGAAATATTAAAAAGAGAGATTCATTTCATAAAGCAGGTGAGGAAATGCTAGGTAAGGTGGATGATTCAATAAGTGGTCATGTGTATACAGAAGAAGAACAACAAAAATTATATAAACGAACGTTAATAATAGTTAGTATTTCACAAATGTTCGGCGGAGCAGGGTTAGCCGCTGGAATTACAGTAGGTGCACTACTTGCACAGCAAATGCTTGGAACAGATGCATATGCAGGATTACCGGCTGCTATGTTTACAATGGGATCTGCGGTAGCGGCTTTCTTTGTTGGGAAGTTATCGCAAAAATATGGTCGCCGAATAGGACTTGCAACAGGGTTTATAGTAGGGGGACTAGGGGCTATTGGAGTTGTATTGGCTGCGTTAACAAATAGTATTATTCTTTTACTAGTTTCTTTACTCATATACGGTGCAGGTACAGCGACGAATCTACAAGCTCGTTATGCTGGTACCGATTTAGCAGATAAGAAGCAGCGAGCAACTGCTATTAGTATTACGATGGTTATGACGACTTTTGGTGCGGTGGCTGGTCCGAATTTAGTAGGTGTAATGGGGGATTTTGCCCATTCAATTGGAATTCCTAACCTTGCTGGTCCGTTCATATTATCAGCAGCGGCATTTATACTTGCGGGTCTTGTACTTTTTGTTATGCTTCGTCCAGATCCATTAATTATTGCTAACATAATAGAAACATATAAACAAGAACATACATATAAAGGGCAACCAGTAACAGAAGAAATAATAGAGAATAAGCGTGGTGTTACCGTTGGAGCAATCGTTATGATACTTACTCAAATAGTGATGGTTGCGATTATGACGATGACGCCAGTTCATATGGGACACCACGGTCATGGTTTAAGTGCAGTAGGTCTCGTGATTGGTTTTCATGTAGGTGCAATGTACCTTCCATCGCTTGTTACAGGAATGTTAATTGATAAAATTGGCCGTACTACGATGAGTATAGCTGGTGGGATGATTTTACTTGCAGCGGGTGTCATAGCTGCGATAGCACCGAGTGATTCTTTATTATTATTAATTGTTGCTCTTTCTTTACTTGGATTAGGATGGAATCTCGGATTGATTTGTGGTACAGCACAAATCGTTGACTCCACAACTCCTTCTACACGTGCTAAAACACAAGGGAAAATAGATGTTTTTATTGCGTTAGCCGGAGCTTCAGGTGGAGCGATGTCAGGAATGGTAGTAGCTAATTCCAGTTATGCGGCATTATCATTAGCGGGAGGGGCTGTAGCCCTACTGCTTATTCCAGTTGTGATATGGTCTCGGATAGGTAAATAAATTTCATGAAATTAAAAAGAGGTTCTAGTTATTCCCTAGAACTTCTTTTTAATGTATTTAACTTAAATCCCATGCCACAATAAGCCCTAAATGCGTAAGCCCACCACCAAATCCGTATAGCAAAAGTGTGTCTCCGTTATTTAATCTTCCTTTTTTTCTAGCTAAATCTAAAGCGAGTGGAATAGAGACGGAAGATGTATTCCCCATATCTTCCACACTCGTTAATGTTTTTTGAATAGATATTTTTGATTTTTCGCAAATAGATTCAATCATTCTTAAGTTAGCACTATGTGGTATGAACCAGTCTATATCATCTATTTGCAAATTTGCAGTATGTAATAGTTCTTTTATGCCGTATGGTACTGTTCGTACAGCCCATTTATATACTTCTCTTCCATTTTGAACAATTTTTTCACTTGTTTGTAGTGGTGTGCCATTCATAGTAGTAGATAAGTTTGTTCTGTATAGATGAATGCCACCGTCACCGTTTGTTCCCATGTGAGCAGCGATAAAGCTTGGTTTGTTTTCATCTCTTTCTAATAAAATAGCTCCAGCGCCATCACCGAACAAAATACAGGACGTTCTATCGGTGTAATCAGTAACTTTAGATAATGTCTCTGTCGCTATGACGAGTACTTTTTGATGTGATCCAGAAGTGATTAAGCTATTACCGACATGCAGTCCGTATGTGAAACCAGCGCAAGTCGCATTTAAATCAAAAGCTAGTGTATGAGGTATGTTGAAGTATTGTTGTATTTGGCAAGCAACACTAGGGAAAACATAGTCAGCAGTAGTTGTAGCGACGATGATACAGTCAATATCCTCTAAGTTTTTCTTATATGTTGTACACAAATTTTCGATTGCTTTAATGGCTAAGTGTGAGGAGTATTCGTCTTCGTTAGCAATTCTTCTTTCTTTCATGCCTGTTCTTTGTACAATCCATTCATCATTCGTATGGACCATCTTTTCTAAATCGTTATTAGACAATACTTGATCTGGAACATAAGTACCAATTGCGGTAATACGAGATTTAGAATTCATAGGAACATCTCCTAACTTATTTTTATAACCTGATACTAATATCAGGTTATAAAAATGTCAATAAAGATTTTCTGTTTAATAAAATTAATATATTTTAATAAATAGAAAGGGATTTGAGGAGTGATGTCCAAATAATATACGGAAAGCTTCTAAAATTGATACTTTGAAGGGGTCTGAGATTCTTGAAAAGAATCATTTATTTGTTGTCTCTTGTTTTAATTTGTAGCTTTACTTTTTTTATTTTGCCAGAGAAATCTTATGCTTGTGACTGTATTAATGTATCACCAGAAGATGCATTTCAAAAAAATGATGTGGTGTTTGAAGGTAAGGTGTTAGAAGTTCAAGAGAAAGGTGAAGGCGGAATTAAAACATTATTTGAAGTGAAGAAAATTTGGAAAGGGACAAGTTCTTCGCGAATTATTATATATACAAGTGTAAGTAGCTGTGCATTTCGTTTTGCAGAGGGAGGAGAGTACTTAGTCTTTTCTTCTTATAGAGGAGAGGAAAAGTTAGAGACATCTATCTGCAGTGGAACGAAGAGATTAGATGAGGCAGAGATTGAGAAAAATGCTTTAAGTCATATTGCAAAAGAGTCTGTTCCGACGAAGAAAGTGGATTTAAAAGATGAAATGGTAAGCGGTTTAAGTTGGTGGCAAGTAACTATCATTTCTATAGGTGTGTTATTGTTAATTGCTGTTGTTATTTTTATTGTGAGAAGAACTCGCAAAAAATGACGATTAAAGTAAAAATATAAAGATTTTCTTTCTGTTTCTATGGGTGGTTTAATCTTGTGAAAGCGAATTACTTATGCTACACTTTATGTAACTTAAAATGAACGGAGGGGCTTCCTTTGATCTTAATCAGATTACGTCTCAATACTTTGTGCCAATAATTGAATAGCGCTCAAAGGCTCTGTCTGTGTACAGAGTGAACGGGATTGGTCTGCCTATTTTAAAGGAACCCTTTATTAAGCTTATATGTGAAAAAGAGGGAGGGACGAATACGCCCTCTTTTTGTTTTGCCTTTATAAATAGAATGGGATAGTATAGGTGAACACTTGTTGGATACGTATACTATCTTGGGACTTTTTGACCATGTATAGGACGAAAGCACTGCTTTCTTCTATTTCTTTGGTGAACCCTTATCCGTTTACGAAAACACAGGCAGTGACCTGTGTTTTTTATTTTGCGTAATCGAAATGGAGGAATAAATATATGGAAGAATTATTACAAAGAGCAATATTAGTTGGAGTGAATTTAGGTAAGGAAGCTGATTTTGCATATTCGATGGAAGAGTTAGCAAATCTTACGGAAGCTTGTGATGTGGAAGTAATCGGTCAAGTGACGCAAAATTTACAACGAGTAAATCCGTCGCATTATATTGGAAAAGGGAAGATTGAAGAAGTAGCAGCGTATGTGAAAGAAGCAGATGCAAATATGGTCATCTTTAATGACGAATTATCTCCTTCACAAATTCGAAATTTAGAAGAGGATTTAGATTGTAAAGTAATTGATCGTACCATTTTAATTTTAGATATCTTTGCGCAACGTGCGAAAACGAAAGAAGCGCAGTTGCAAGTAGAAGTGGCCCATCTTCAGTACATGATGCCTCGTTTAATCGGTCTTCGTGAATCTTTAGGAAGACAAAGCGGGGGAGTTGGCACGAAAAATAAAGGTGTCGGTGAGAAGAAGTTGGAATTAGATCGTCGTAAAATTGAAGAACAAATTGCGGCTCTAAATAAAGAATTAGAAGCACTTGTTGCACAGCGCCAAACGCAGCGTAAACAACGTAAGAAAAATGAAATTCCAGTTGTGTCGTTAGTAGGATATACGAATGCAGGTAAATCAACGATAATGAATACAATGCTTGAAATTTTTAATGGTACTGTAGAGAAACAAGTATTTGAAAAAGATATGTTATTTGCGACGTTAGAGACATCTGTACGAAATATTGATTTGCCGGATAATAAATCATTTTTATTAACGGATACTGTTGGATTTGTAAGTAAGTTACCGCATCATCTTGTGAAAGCATTCCGTTCAACGCTAGAGGAAGTGGCGGAAGCAGATTTACTTATTCACGTTGTAGATTACTCAAATCCCAATTATGAGCAATTAATTGATATTACAAATGAAACGTTAAAGAAAATTGGCGTGGAAAATATCCCGACGATATATGCATATAACAAATCAGATTTGGTAGATGTTGAAATTCCGAAAGTGCAAGAAGATCGCGTTTATCTATCTGCGAAGAAACATGTTGGAATTAAAGAGCTTGTAGAAGTAGTTCGTTCACACATTTATAAAGAGTATACGAAGTGTGAAATGTTAATTCCGTATGATCAAGGGCAGGTAGTTTCGTATTTCAACAATCATGCACACGTTTTATCTACGAGTTATGAAAACGAAGGTACGAAAATGGCACTAGAATGTAAGACGAGTGATTATGAGAAATATAAGCGTTTTTCTATTTAATAAAAAAAGGCGATCCTAATATGTTTTAGGATCGTCTTTTCTTCATAGTTGCAAGCCTTCCTTTCGTCCTGCCTTAGTATAAAAGAAAATACAAAGAGTTCATATAAATAAATCCGACAAAGCAGATAGAAAAAACATATTTTTTTAGAAGTTGAATTTCTGGAAAAAGAAATGAAACCAGTATAGAATAGAAATGTTTCAAAACTCAGAATTTTTTCTGATTAAAGTCTAAATTTATTACACTAACTGTAATAAATATATATTTTGTACAGGAAGGAGAAATACACATATGCAGGCAGTTTCACAAAAAAATACAGTAGAAACACCGACAATATATCGAATATTATTTGCGATTAGTTTCGGACATTTTTTGAATGATTCGATGCAAGCGGTTGTGCCCGCGTTGTTTCCTATTTTGGAAAAAACGATGAATTTATCCTATATGCAAGTAGGGTGGATTGCGTTTGCGTTAAATATGACGTCATCGATTATGCAGCCGGTTTTTGGGATGTATTCAGATAAGAAGCCGTCACCATTTTTATTACCGCTCGGTATGTTTTCGAGTATGCTTGGGATGATTGGACTCGCATTTGCACCGAACTTTATAGTTGTTATTATTTCTGTTTTATTTATTGGATTAGGTTCCGCGGTCTTTCATCCGGAGGGCGCTCGTGTTGCTTACATGGCAGCCGGTGCAAAACGAGGTTTAGCACAAGCGATTTATCAAGTGGGGGGAAATACAGGGAATTCTCTAGCACCTATTTTTACAGCATTAATTTTCGTTCCGCTCGGTCAAATTGGTTCTTTAGGTTTTACAGCCTTTGCAGCAGTAGGAATTGTATTACTAATTTTCGTATCAAATTGGTATAAAAATGAATTAGCCACTGGTGCTGTAAGAAGGAAAAAGAGGGCTGCACTTGAGGCTGAAAATGCGATTGTAAGTACGCACATTAAATTTGTTATTATACTTCTTGTTTTTCTAACATTTGTACGTTCTTGGTACGGTGCTGGTATCGGGAATTTCTATCAATTTTATTTAATAGAGCATTACGGTTTATCTATAAAAAATGCACAGTATTTCGTCTTCGCTTTTATGATTGCTGGTGTATTAGGTACTTTCTTTGGTGGTCCGTTAGCAGATAAATTCGGTAAGAAAAAGATTATTGTCTTTTCGATGCTCGGTTCAGCGCCGCTTGCACTATTGTTACCTCACGTTTCTCTTATGTGGGTTGTACCGTTATTTTTATGCATTGGATTTATTAGCTCTAGTAGTTTTAGTGTAATCGTTGTATATGCACAAGAACTTGTTCCAGGGAAAGTTGGAATGGTGTCAGGATTAATTGTCGGTCTTGCGTTTGGTCTTGGAGCATTAGGTGCTGTAGTCCTTGGGAAATTAGCTGATATGTATAGTCTTCAATTTATTATGCTATTATGTAGTGGTTTACCATTAATTGGACTTACTTCATTGTTACTGCCAAATGATAAGAAAACGATAGAATAGGGGATGCGCTATGAAATTATGTGAAAACGTTACAGAATTAATAGGAGATACACCTGTTGTCCGATTATCTAAATTTATTCCAGAGGACGCAGCGGATGTGTATGTAAAACTGGAAATGTTTAATCCGTCACGCAGTGTGAAAGATCGCGCTGCCTATAACTTAATTCATATTGCCGAGGAACATGGTCTCATTAAGCCAGGTGATACAATTATTGAACCGACAAGTGGAAATACAGGAATTGGCTTAGCGATGAATGCAGCTGCTAAAGGGTATAAAGCTATTTTAATTATGCCAGATAATATGTCCAAAGAGCGTATTAATTTATTGAAAGCATACGGCGCAGAAGTAGTTTTAACACCAGCAGAACAAAGAATGCCAGGAGCAATTGCGAAGGCGGTAGCGTTACAAAAAGAAATTCCAAATAGTTTTATTCCGCAGCAATTTGAAAACCCAGCAAATCCGAATATTCATCGTTATACGACTGCACTTGAAATTTATGAACAAATGGATGGAGAACTTGATGCATTTGTAGCAACCGCAGGAACAGGTGGAACAATTACAGGGACCGGTGAAACGTTAAAAGAGAAACTACCAAACTTATATATTGCCGTAGTAGAACCGAAAGGATCACCAGTGTTATCTGGTGGTGTTCCAGGCCCTCATAAACTAGTCGGAACAAGCCCAGGGTTTATTCCAAAAAACTTAAATACAGAAGTGTATAACGAAATTATTCAAATTGCGGATGAAGAAGCATTAACTACAATGAGAAACTTAGCAAGACAAGAAGGCTTATTAGTAGGACCATCTTCAGGAGCTTCTGTGTACGCTGCAATTATGATTGCAAAACGCTTAGGTGCTGGTAAAAAGGTTTTATGTATTGCACCTGATACAGGGGAGCGCTATTTAAGTATGGGGCTATTTGAATAAAAGTGATAGAAGCCCTTAATAGTAAGGATGAAAATCCCCTATTAAGGTGTTTCTTTTAGAAAAATAGATAATGGGTGAGTGGGGAGAATGACAATGAAGCTATTGAAACCAACATACGAATATAGCGAACAAATTATGGAGTATAGGCAGGCATTTTTACATTCAGGAGAAGAACCGCACGGTAGTTGTTCTTTACAAAATTTCGATTCTATTGGTGAATGGTTTGAAAAAGTAAGTACACAAGAAGAAGGAAAAAATTTACCATCTAATCGAGTACCATCTAGTCAGTTTGTTAGTGTTGAGAATGGAAAAATAATAGGTTTTGTGAATATTCGACACCGGTTAAATCCAGAGTTATTGTGGGAAAGCGGTCATATCGGTTATAGTGTTCATCCGAATAAACGTCGCCAAGGTTATGCAACTGAGCAACTGCAACTTTCATTGGCTGAGGCGCAAAAATTCGGGTTGAAGAAAGTGCTAATAACTTGTGATAAAGCTAATGTTGGTTCGGCTAAAACGATTCAAAAGGTTGGCGGTGTGCTAGAAAATGAAGTAGTTTCTTCTAATTCTGGCGAAATTGTTCAGCGTTATTGGGTAGAAATATGATTTAGTGGAAATTTGAAAAGGTAATATAATGTTTAATATCGAAATAGATAAATGAAAAGTAAGGGGAGTACTGCAGTTTTAGGGGGAAATGCAATGGGATTAAAAGAGAAAGCGATAGAGGTGTCGGAGATTTATAGGCAAAACCAGAAAGTCGAAGCTATTATTTTAGCAGGATCTGTAGCGAGAAAGTTAGAAGATGAACATTCAGATATTGAATTACACATTTTATGGTCAGAACCACCAGAGGATGAAGAGCGTCTAGGTCCAATTAATAATATTGGTGGAACGATTTTGTCATATCATCCTTACGAGGACGAAGAATGGTCGGAAACGTATTTGACGAAAGAAGGAATTAAACTAGAGATTAGTAACTTTTTAACATTGACAGTAGAAAAAATTATTTCAGAAGTTATAGAGCAGTATGATATAAATTATGAGAAACAATGTATTGTATCATCGGTTCATGATGGTGTGAGTTTGTATGGAGAAGTAAAAGTACATGCTCTAAAAGAAAGAGTTGAAGCATTTCCAGAAGAACTGGCGAAAAGGATGATTTCAGAAAACCTTTGGTTAAGCAATCGTTGGCATAATCGAGAGGCGCTTTTAAAACGAAAAGACTGGCTTATGCTTTATGATGTTATTTGTGAAGTACAAAGGGATTTATTCGGTGTTTTATTCGGTTTGAATAGAATGTACGTGCACCATCCTGCATTTAAATGGATGGCTTATAATGTAGAGCGTATGAATATTAAACCTGAAAATCTATATGAGCGTATGGCGGATACGCTGATAGGGGAACCAGAGTATAGTGTACAGGAGTTAGAAGTGTTGATCGAAGAGGTATTACATTTAGTAGAACAATATGCTCCAGAATTAAATATTGCTGAACAACAAAAGCGCATTCAATATGCGAAGTAAAAAAACAAGAGATGTAAAAAAACAAGAGATGTAACAACGCTTTACATCTCTTGTTTTTTTATTTTACTAACTTTCCTAATACAGGTAATCGTCGAATCCTATCACCGAGAATATGCGAAGCAAGTCCACTCGTTAATACGAATAAAAGATAAACAAGTCCTCCTGCTGATGCGCATATAAATACAATAATCAGTGATTCTACATAAGATTGGCCAGGAATAATCCAGCTTATAAATGCTCTTAATACGATCACAACAGCAGACATTGCTGCGGAGTAAATCGTAATAAGAAATACTGTTTTTGCTGTTTCGCCAATTTTAAATTTCGCAAACTTAACGATGCAGTACAACATAATAATATTTGAAACGAGATATCCGAGAATTGTTCCAAGTACAGCACCATGTCCACCGAATAAATGTAAGAGCGGTGTGTTCACCACAATTTTAACGAGAATACCGGCTGAGAATGCAATCATTGTTTTTCTTTGATAATCAATTCCTTGTAATATAGCAGCTGAAACTGTGAAAATTGCACTTAATACAGCAGAAGGTGCAAATGAAATTAAATATTGTGATCCACCAAGTGCAATTTCAGGATTTACATAAACCATGCGGAATGCATCGTAAGCGATACTAGCAAGACCGAATGCGGCTGGGATAGTGAAGAATAATAATACTTGAAATATCTTTGAAATTTGTCCTTGTAATTCATCTAGCTTCCCGCTTGTAAATGATTTCGTTATAGCCGGAATAATTGTTAATGAGAATCCAGTTGCAAGTGAAGCCGGAATCATAATTAACTTTTGGGCATAGTTCGTTATATAAGCGAAAACTGCATTCGCGGTTTCTAAAGGTTCTCCCATTGCTCTAAGGACATCAGCTACGGTATATTGATCTACTAACGTATAGAGCGGGATTGCAATGCCTACAAATACAATTGGAATTGCATAACGTAGTAATTCCATATAAATACTTCTTAACGGAATGTTTGATGATCTCGTTTTCAGCTCACCTTCAGGAGGTTTTAATCCATTATATTTTTTCCAGTACATCATTAAAATAGAGACGCTTGCAAGTGCCCCGATAACAGCACCAAATGTAGCAACTGCAACAGAAGAAGCTACTGAACCTCCTAATAGTTTTGAGACGATAAAACTACCAACTAAAATGAAAACGACACGTGCGATTTGTTCTACGACTTGAGAAACAGCACTTGGTTTCATATGTTGAAAACCTTGGAAATAACCACGTGTAACACTCATAGCTGGTACGATAATAAGCGCGAAGCTTAATGCTCGCATTGTAAGTGTTACGTCTGCGATAAATTGTGGATCTGGTGTTTTCGAGCGAATAATAAATTGTGATATGTACGGTGCTCCAATAAATAAAGTTAAAAATCCTAAAAAGCCCATAAACATCATTAATTTTACGCTCGAGTTATACAATTTTTTACTTGTACTATAATCACCAAGTGCATTATGTTTTGCAACAAATTTTGAGACGGCAATAGGAATACCAGCTGTTGAAAAGCTTAATAAAATACCGTACCAAGAGTATGCGTATCCATATAAAGCGACCCCTTGCGTTCCAACTAATAATTGAAAGGGGAAAAAGTATATAAAACCTAAAATTCGTGAAATCATTGTTGCACCACTTAATAAAGCGGTACCTTTTAAAACTTTTGAAGTAGACAAAATTCTTTCCTCCTACTCGTGCTGTCTTGCATTTATCGTATACTACTATAAACCTGCTAGAGAAGTTAATACAGTATAAACCATAAATGTTCTAATACTATTCATACAAAAGTCATATTTTGAATCTTTAAATAGAATGTAATGCATAAAAATTCAAAATATAAGTTGACACTATTTTTAATGTATGATAAAAATGATAGTAATCAATTCGGAAAATAATATTTGGGCAATGAAAGGGTATAGTAGTGAATATCTCCCTATTTCAGAGAGCTGATGGTTGGTGTGAATCAGTATATAGATTATTCATGAAGTTCGTCCTGGAGCATCTTTCATAAATCTCACATTATGAGGAAATGAAAGACGGTAGTTTATACCGTTATCAAATAAAGTGGTGAAGATTGTTTCACAACTAGGGTGGTACCGCGATATTTATCGTCCCTACGTATTTACGTAGGGACGTTTTTTATTTAGGTCCTAATTTTGGTGTGGCTTCATAACTAGGGTGGTACCGCGATATTTTATCGTCCCTACGTATTTGCGTAGGGACGTTTTTTATTTAGGTCCTAACTTTGGTGTATCTTCACAACTAGGGTGGTACCGCGATATTTTTGTCGTCCCTACGTATTTACGTAGGGACGTTTTTTATTAGGGAGGAAGTGAACGTATTAGAAAAGAGTATGGATAGAACAATATAAATACCGGATTGTAAAACAGAAAAAGATAAAGAGAGGAGATTAACAAATGAATTCACAGCAATGGACATCGAAATTAGGTTTCGTATTAGCTGCAGCAGGTTCAGCGATTGGTCTTGGAGCGATTTGGAAGTTCCCGTATATGGCCGGAATTGGAGGAGGCGGCGCGTTCTTCCTTATTTTCATCGGTTTCACATTATTAATTGGTTTACCGCTATTATTAGCTGAATTCGTTATCGGAAGAAGTACACAAAAAGAGGCCGTTGAGGCGTATAGCGAAATCGCACCAAAAACACTATGGCCTTGGTTAGGTAAATTAGGGATTGTAACTTGTTTCATACTACTTTCTTTCTACAGTGTTGTAGGGGGATGGATTTTACTATATTTATGGAATGCAATTACAGGTAGACTATGGGAAGGAAATGGGGCATACGAAGCTACGTTTGGTGAAATCATTTCCAATCCATATTTAGCAGTTGGATCACAGCTATTATTCATCCTTATTACTATTTTTATCGTAAGTAAAGGTGTACAAAATGGTGTTGAAAAAGTAAATAAATATTTCATGCCAGCATTATTCGTATTATTCTTTGTACTAATTGTTCGTGCACTTACTTTAGACGGTGCTGGAGAAGGAGTTCGATTCTTCTTACAACCTGATTTCTCAAACGTAACGTCAGAAATCATTTTATATGCAATGGGGCAATCGTTCTTCTCGCTATCCGTCGGTGTAGCCGTTATGGTAACGTATAGCTCATACTTACCGAAAGAAGAAAGTTTACCGCGTTCAGCATTTTCTATCGTAGCTTTAACACTTGTTATTACATTACTTGCAGGGCTAGCGATTTTCCCAGTTGTATTCGCATTTGGAATGGAACCATCTCAAGGGCCGGGGCTATTGTTTATCGTACTGCCAGCTATTTTCAGTAAAATGGCGTTCGGGAAATTATTCTTCATTGTTTTCTTATTACTATTCTTCTTTGCTACTATTACATCAGCAATTTCGATGTTAGAAATTAGCGTTGCATCTTTAACAACTAAAGGTAAAAGTAAAGGGAAACGTGAAAAAATGGCATTAATTGTTGGCTTGTTAATCTTTGTTGTAGGGGTTCCATCAGCCTTATCATTCGGTTTGTTAAGTGATGTGAAACCATTTGGGAAAACAATTTTTGATTTAGCAGACTATGCGGTTAGTAACATACTAATGCCACTTGGTGTTTTATTAGTTTCCATCTTTGTCCCTTTAAAAATGAAGAAAGATGTATTAATGAAAGAACTTGGTGTAAGTAAAAATAAAGGCTATAAACTGTTCGTATTATGGTTATTCTTACTTCGCTATATTGCACCAATTGCGATTATTATCGTATTCCTAAATGTACTTGGAATTATATAAAAGAAAGGTAGCGTATCGAGATATGATACGCTACCTTTTTATTTTGCTTTTTTTTGCAATTCGTTTACTGTCACGAATTGATAGCCCTTTTTAGATAAAGAGTCTAAAATACCTTCAATAGTTTGCAGATTTTCATTAGATTCATCGTACATAGGGTGCAATAAAATGATAGAACCTGGTTTTACATTTTTACTAACATATTCAATTTTATCAGCTGTAGATGTATAAAAAGTATCAGGTTCAAGGTCCCATGTGATTGTTTCGATATTGTTTTTATTTAAATAATAGGGCAGACCAATTAGCTTTTTACCGTTAGGTGGTCTAAAATCAATTTCATCTGTATATCCTGTTTGACGGATTATCGAGTTCGTTTTTTCTATTTCTTCTTTAATAAAAGAAGGAGTTTTGAAAACCATTCTGTTATGAGAGTATGTATGGTTTCCAATTTGGTGTCCAGATTGTACGATATCTTCTCCTAACGATAGGTTTTTCTCTAGTTCATTTCCGATTAAAAAGAAAGTAGCTTTTGCATTGTATCGATCTAGTAGCGGTAATATTTGTTTTACATTGTTAGTAGGACCATCATCAAAAGTTAAAGCAATCACTTTTTCATTTGTTTCTACTCGGTTTGTTAAACCTCCAAACAATTGAAAACTTCTTGCGTTCATCAATTTGTATGTTCCGAATAATGCTACAGTAATAATGAATAATGTAACGATTGTAATGATAATATTCTTTTTCATAACGCAACCTCACTATACTTTTGGATTGGACTAAAAAGTATTATATCAAACTAAGTAACTTCGTGCTTTAAAAAGGATGTGGATGCAAGGGGAAGAAATTTATCATATAATAAAATGCAAAAGGTATATTAGGAGGTGTTTATATGGCGATTATAATTCAATTGCCAGACACTGCAGCGTCTCATGCAAAGCCAAGTATGGAAATGGCGATACTTTGCGTGGGGTAGACAAGTAATATACAATCGCCTAAATGAGCTCGTATCATTTTTTATATTTGGCTTTGCACCTTATTGAAATGAACCATAAAAAATAAGGGGCGAGCAGAAATGAAATACGTTAAAGCTGCGACGGTTTTACCAGAAAGTTTAATTGCTGAAATTCAAAAGTATATACAAGGTGAAACAATTTACATTCCAAAACAAGAAACAAAACATTATAAATGGGGTACACAATCTGGAGGAAGAAAACAACTAGATGAAAGAAACAAAGCTATTAAAGAAGCGTTTAAAAGTGGAATTTCCATTCATCAACTTGCGGAGGAGCATTTTCTTTCCGGAGAAACGATTAAAAAGATTGTGTATTCTAAATGAAAATAAAAGAGTCTAGTTCAATTATTAAATTGAAGTAGACTCTTTTTGTTTTGTATCTATTGGATATGAATGGGCAAGATAATAGAAAAAATGTGCCGGCTTTTTACTAAATAGAATATAGAGCATTTGAGTGAAAAGCAGAAAGGTGAGCATATATGAATCATCTAGGACAAATAACGATAGAACTATTTTTTGGTTTTTTTGTGCTATTGATTGCTACTAAAATATTAGGGAAGACACAAATATCTCAGTTAACGCCATTTGATTTTATTTCTGCCATAGTTCTCGGAGAATTAGTAGGAAATACTATATATGATCCGGAAATAAAAGTATGGTCTATTTTATATGCAGTACTTGTATGGGTAGTGTTAATTTATACAATAGAAGTGATAACGCAAAAATTTAGAGGGACGAGAAGTTTTTTTGAAGGCTCTCCGTCAATCATTATCCGTAATGGATATATTGACCGGGAACAACTAAGTTCAAATCATTTGGACATTAATCAACTACAACAAATGCTAAGACAACAAAAAGATATATTTTCAATCCGAGAAGTTGAATATATGATTTTGGAACCTAATGGAAACATAAGTGTTCTGAAGAAAAGCAAATATGAATCTCCTACTATAAATGATTTAAGTTTAAAACATAAACCTGTATACTTACCGATTTCATTAATTAGTGATGGAAAAGTAGTGAAAGATAATTTGAGGGAAGCAGGTTTTGATGAAGGATGGCTTTATAAACAAATAAAGCAAAAAGGGATTACTAAATTTGAAGATGTATTATATGCAGAATGGAAAACAGATGATGGTTTCTTTTGTCAGGAAATGCCTCGGTAGAACATAGTCAGAGTATGTAATGTTCATTTCTAAGTTATCTTTTACATATCAAAAAGCTGAATCATTGTATACAATAAGACTAGATCAACAATTTGTATGGAGTGATAAAGATGGAAGCTTTTATTAGAAGTGATCAATACAATTTTATAAAGTCACAAGCTTATATTTTAGCAAATGGGCATGCAACGGCAAATGATAGAGGTGTAATTCAAGCGTTAAAATCACTTGCGATTGAAAAGATAATACATGTATTTGAGAATTTAACGGATGAACAGAAAGAGTTAATTGATACGGTATTAACAGTTCAAAATAGAGAAGATGCAGAATCGTTTTTAATGAAAATAAATCCGTATGTCATTCCGTTTCAGGAAGTTACAGCACAAACATTAAAAAAATTATTTCCTAAAGCGAAAAAATTAAAACTTCCTGATATGGAAGAACTGGACATGAAAGAATTATCTTATTTAAGCTGGATTGATAAAGGGTCAAGCAGGAAATTTATTATAGCGAAAAATGATAAAAATAAGTTTGTTGGTCTGCAAGGAACATTTCAAAGTTTAAATAAAAAAAGCATTTGTTCATTATGTCATGGGCATGAAGAAGTAGGAATGTTTTTAGTTGAAATTAAAGGTGATGTACCAGGAACTTTCGTTAGAAAGGGAAACTATATTTGCAAAGATGGTGTAGCTTGTAATCATAATATGAAATCGCTTGATAAGTTACAGGATTTTATTGAGAGACTAAAGAAATAAAATAGAAGACCTCTAGTATTTAAACTGGAGGTTTTTATTTTTGAAGAAGAAGTAATAGGTTCCTTTGGAGATGTAGATTTATAAAAAAGTTAGTTCATTTATAATGAAATTTGATGAAAATATCTATTTAGATACAGTTGCTTATATGCAAGGAGGTAAAACATGAATTACATTTCACCGAAAGAAGAGGTGTTAAAAGTGAAACGGTGGCCTAAAGATACGATAGCGGCGGGTCGTGGTCATACCGTTGCTCTTAAATCAGATGGCACGGTGGTAGCAATGGGACGAAATAAAGAAGGTGAATGCCATGTAAGCGGCTGGTGTAATATTGAAGCAGTCGCAGCGGGCAATGTTCATATGGCGACGAACACGGGTAATGCTCATACAATCGCTCTTAAATGTGATAATACTGCGGTTGCAGTGGGGTGGAATAAGCATGATCAATGTGATGTAAACGACTGGCATAATATTGTATCGGTTGCGGCGGGCTGGCGTCGTACCTTTGGCCTGAAACCGGATGGCACGGTGATAGCGGTGGGACGAAATAAAGAAGGAGAATGCAATATAAGTAGCTGGCGTGATATTGTGGCGATAGCGGTGGGTGACTGGCATACAGTCGGTCTTAAATTGGACGGAACGGTGACGACTGTGGGTAATAATCGGTATGACCAATGCAATGTAAGTAGCTGGCATGATATTGTGGCGATAGCGGCGGGATATCTTCATACAGTTGGTATTACATCTGACGGTATGGTGACGGCTGTGGGTAATAATAAACAGGGTCAATGTGATGTAAGAGAGTGGCGCAATATTGTGGCAATAGCGGCAGGGAGTAATCATACAATCGGACTTAAATTAGACGGTACCGTGGTGGCAGTGGGCTGGAATGAGTATGGTCAATGTAATGTAAGTGATTGGCGCGATATTGTAGCGATAGCGGCTGGTTGTGCGCATACGGTCGGACTTAAATCAGACGGCACGGTGGTCGCGGTAGGTAATAATGAATTTGGCCAATGTGATGTAGGTAACTGGAACGGTATTCGACTGCCGGTTAATTAGTTTTAACGACTGGATGATTCAACCATTTTATTAGTTTTAATATTTGTTGATGAGGAATAAAAATATTAAAATCTCAATAAATCGTTAGTACTATTATTCTATTCTAGGAGTAATTATGGCGTAAGATATGTAGGAAATGATCAAACGTGAATTTGCTGAATAAGAATCCTTTTTCAAAGATAAAAACGCATCGCACTTTAAAAAGAAAGCACGATGCGTTTTTATTATTTTTTTTGCCAATTTTCTTTTATAAAGTCTTCACGGCCAGATTCTTTTTGCTCGTTAGCATATTTCTCTGGATTCTTTTTATAGAAATGTTGGTGGTACTCTTCTGCTTCATAAAAAGGTGCAGCAGGAAGAATTTCAGTCACAATAGGATCTTTAAACATACCGCTTTCTGCTAGAGTTTGCTTCGATTTTTCTGCAAGCTCTTTTTGTGTTTCATTATGATAAAAAATTGCTGTGCGGTAAGAGGGACCACGGTCAAAGAATTGTCCGCCATCATCAGTTGGATCGATTTGCGGCCAATATAAATCTAGTAATTTTTGATAAGGAAAAATAGAAGGATCGAATGTAATTTGTACAACTTCTAAATGTCCAGATGTTCCAGTCTTTACTTGTTCGTATGTTGGGTTTTCTACATGACCACCTGCATAGCCGGAAAGTACTTTTTGAATACCGGGAAGCTCATCAAATGGTTTTACCATGCACCAAAAACAACCGCCTGCGAAGGTTGCGAGTTCGTATGTTTTTTCAGACATTGCTGTAATCCTCCTAAATGTATATGTTTTATATAGTATTATATAAATTGTTTTATTGCGCAATAAAAAAGATTTGAAAATATATGTTTTTTATAAACAAGATCCTCCGCTAACATCAATTAATTGTCCAGTAACCCAGCGGCTGTCTGGAGAAGCAAGAAAAGCAGCAGTATCGGCAATATCTTCTACTTCACCTAAGCGATTGAAGGCGGAAATAGTAGTAGCGTACTGTTTCATCATTGGGTCGCTCAATAGTTCTGCGTTCATATCTGTTTTAATAAAGCCTGGAAGTATTGCATTTACTGTTATTCCTCGTGCTCCGAGTTGTTTTGCAAGCGTGAAAGTCATCGTGTTAATTGCACCTTTCGTCATACTATATGCAACGAAATCAGGCAAAGAAATGCGGGTGGCAGCTGATGAAATATTAATAATTCGGCTATTATCACGTAAACGTGGTAGTGCTTGTTGAATGATAAAGAATGGTGCTTTTGCATTTACTGAAACCATTCTATCAAAAAATTGTTCAGTCGTTTCTTCAATAAAAGCACCAGGACCGATTCCAGCGTTGTTTATTAAAATATCAAATTGTGTTCCACCAGTTCTTTTTTGTAATTCGTTATCTAAAGAAATATACAGGTTGTCTACACCGTGTAAAGATTCAAGATTTGCACCGATAGAAAAAGCTAATCCGCCATTTGATTGAATTTCATGAACAGTTTCTTCAGCATCTTCTTTTCGATTTCCATAATGAACAGCAACTAATGCACCGTCGTTTGCTAACCGTTTTGCGATAGCACGCCCAATTCCTCGGCTTGCTCCTGTAACTAATGCTATTTTTCCTTTTAACATAGTTTTCTCATCTCCTCATAAATTTTATATGTTTTTAAGTTGTTTTTCTTTATGTAGTAATGCGAACATACTTAAGTAATATATGAGTATGTGTAAGAAGTTCATTCCGATTTTGTTTTGAGAAAAAACAAATAGATTTCTAGTGAATAGAATGAATTTTAATTTTTTTCTAAAAACATGTTGACAATGAAAAGAACCGCGTCCTATAATACGTGTAACAAATAAAAGTGAATTAAGAATTTTCTAACTTTATATGTTGTATATGCAAAGAAGAGGAAAGTAGATGATTATGGTCGTTTCAGAGAGCTACTCCTAGGCTGAGAGAGTAGTAGCAATCGAATCATTGAAGATCACCTCGGAGCATCGCTTGCGAAAGGGAAACTGAGTAGAGGGCGGCGGCATCGTCTCCGGTAAAAGGACGGAGGTCTGATTGGACCTATGAAGCTTATATTTCGTGAGAAGTATAAGGAAGCTGAGTGGTAACGCGAAACTCTCGCCTCAGCAATCAAAGCTACTAATTTGTAGTAGTTGATTGCTGAGGCGAGAGTTTTTATTTTAAAAAATAGAATAAAAGAATGCGAGGAAGAGGAGAGTAAATGATAAAGATTGTTTCAGAGAGCCGCCCAAAGGCTGTGAGGGTGGTAACAATTGAATCATTGAAAATCACCTCGGAGCACTGCTTTTGAAGTTAGTAAAAAGTAGCGGAGTTGTTTCCGATAGAAAAACAAAAGTCTAATTGGACTTGCAGAGCTTATATTTCGTGAGAAGTGTAAGGAAGCTGAGTGGTACCACGAGTCTCTCGTCTCAGCAATGGATTGCTACAAGTGTGTAAGTAATCGATTGTTGAGACGAGTATATTTTTAAGGTTAGTATACTGAATATTCTGTTAAAAATACTCATCTCAGCAATCGATATAGAAATAGATTGCAAAAACAGAGATAAAACAGAGGAGCGATGTGAGATGGGAAACCAGTCCATCTATATGAATGGGGAATTTGTAGAGAAAGAAAAGGCAGTTGTTTCAGTATATGATCACGGTTTTTTATACGGAGACGGTGTATTTGAAGGGATTCGTAGTTACGGAGGAAATGTATTTTGTTTAAAAGAACATGTGAAACGATTATATGAATCGGCGAAATCTATTTTACTTACAATTCCAATGACGGTAGATGAAATGGAAGAAGCAGTTGTACAAACATTGCAAAAAAATGAATACACGGATGCCTACATTCGATTAATTGTTTCAAGAGGAAAAGGTGACTTAGGGCTTGATCCGAGAAGCTGTGTGAAACCGAGCGTAATTATCATTGCAGAACAATTAAAGTTATTCCCTCAGGAATTTTATGATAATGGACTAAGCGTTGTGTCTGTTGCATCAAGACGTAATACGCCAGACGCATTAGACCCACGCATTAAGTCAATGAACTATTTAAATAACGTGCTTGTAAAAATTGAAGCGGCACAAGCGGGAGTGCTAGAGGCTCTTATGTTAAATCAACAAGGATATGTTTGTGAAGGGTCTGGAGATAATGTTTTCATTGTGAAAGATGGAAAAGTGTTAACACCTCCTTCGTACTTAGGGGCGCTAGAAGGTATTACGAGAAATAGTGTGATTGAGTTATGTGAGCGTCTAAGTATTCCATGTGAGGAAAGGCCATTTACTCGCCATGACGTATATGTAGCAGATGAAGTGTTTTTAACAGGAACTGCAGCGGAACTAATTCCTGTAGTGAAAGTAGATTCAAGAGAAATTGGAGATGGAAAACCAGGAGATGTAACAAAAAGATTAACCGAAGAATTTAAAAAATTAACGAGAGAAAGAGGAGTACGTGTTCCAGGATTGGCGGCAAGTTTAGCGTAAATAGGGAGAGGAGTTAATTAAAATGGAGGAACAGTATACAGCATGTGATGAACTGCAGAGTGAAGAAGCTACAGGTGCTGGACACGTTATTCAATGTTTGAAGAAATTAGGTGTAACGACCGTTTTCGGTTATCCAGGCGGAGCGATTTTACCAATATACGATGCGTTATACGAAAGTGGTTTAAAGCACGTGTTAACTCGTCATGAACAAGCTGCAATTCATGCAGCGGAAGGATATGCGAGAGCTTCTGGAAAGGTTGGGGTAGTCTTTGCTACCTCTGGCCCAGGGGCGACGAATTTAGTTACGGGTTTAGCAGATGCTTATATGGATTCGATTCCTTTAGTTGTCATTACAGGGCAAGTTGCAACGCCTTTAATTGGTAAAGACGGATTTCAAGAAGCGGATGTTGTCGGAATTACAGTACCTGTTACGAAGCATAATTACCAAGTTCGTGATGTAAATCATTTATCACGAACTGTGCAAGAAGCTTTTTACATCGCCGAAAGCGGGCGACCGGGACCGGTATTAATCGATATTCCAAAAGATGTTCAAAATGCAAATGTAATATGTTTCTTTAATGAAGAAGTGGAGATTCCAGGATATAAACCAGAACCTTTGTCAGACAGTTTGAAACTGAGGGAGGTAGCAAAATCAATTTCAAAAGCAAAACGCCCACTCCTTTATATCGGGGGAGGCGTCATTCATTCAGGCGGATCTGAAGAACTCATCAAGTTTGCGAGGGAGAATCGTATTCCAGTCGTTTCAACTTTAATGGGACTGGGTGCATATCCGCCGGGAGATCCGTTGTTTTTAGGAATGCTCGGTATGCATGGAACGTACACTGCAAATATGGCAGTAACAGAATGTGACTTATTACTGGCGTTAGGTGTTCGTTTCGATGATCGTGTAACAGGAAAATTAGAACTTTTTTCTCCGCATTCGAAAAAAGTACATATTGATATTGATCCTTCTGAGTTCCATAAAAATGTAACTGTAGAGCATCCGATTGTTGGTGATGTGAAAAAGGCGCTACATATGCTATTACATATGTCTATTTATTCACAAACAGATGAATGGCTTCAGAAAGTGAAGAAATGGCAAGAAGAATATCCACTTTCATATAAGCAAAAAGAATTTGAGTTAAAACCACAGCATGTTATCAACTTAGTAAGTGAATTAACGAATGGTGAAGCGATTGTCACGACAGAGGTAGGACAGCATCAAATGTGGGCTGCTCACTTTTATAAAGCGAGAAAACCACGGACTTTCCTAACATCAGGGGGATTAGGGACGATGGGATTTGGTTTTCCAGCAGCAATTGGTGCTCAGCTTGCAAAAGAAGAAGAACTTGTCATCTGTATTGCTGGTGATGCTTCTTTCCAAATGAACATTCAAGAGCTGCAAACAATTGCTGAAAATAATATTCCTGTCAAAGTATTCATCATAAACAACAAATTTTTAGGAATGGTAAGGCAATGGCAAGAAATGTTTTATGAAAACCGTTTGTCGGAATCGAGAATTGGGTCACCAGATTTTGTGAAAGTAGCAGAAGCTTATGGTGTAAAAGGGCTAAGAGCAACAAATTCGTTTGAGGCGAAAAAGGTAATGCTAGAAGCATTTTCTCATGAAGGTCCTGTCGTAGTTGACTTTTGTGTAGAAGAAGGTGAGAACGTTTTTCCGATGGTTCCGCCAAACAAAGGGAATAACGAAATGATTATGAAGAGGTGGGAAGAATGAGTCATACTTTTTCATTAGTTATTCATAACGATCCGAGCGTCTTATTACGTATAAGCGGAATTTTTGCTCGGCGTGGTTATTATATTTCTTCTTTAAGCTTAAACGAAAGAGATACAAGTGGTGTTTCTGAAGTGAAACTAACAGCAGTTTGTACTGAAAATGAAGCAACGTTACTTGTCAGTCAGTTGAAAAAATTAATCAATGTACTGCAAGTAAATAAATTATAAGGAGTGTATGGAATATGAAAACTTATTATGAGAAAGATGCAAATTTAGAGCTATTAAAAGGGAAAACAGTTGCGGTAGTCGGATATGGATCTCAAGGTCATGCACAAGCACAAAATTTACGAGATTCTGGTGTGGAAGTTGTAGTTGGTGTTCGCCCTGGTAAGTCATATGAAGTAGCAAAAGCTGATGGATTTGAAGTAATGTCTGTTTCAGAAGCGGTTCGAACCGCACAAGTTGTACAAATGTTATTGCCGGATGAACAACAAGCGTATGTATATAAAACAGAAGTAGAAGAGAATCTTCGTGAAGGACAAATGTTACTTTTCTCACATGGTTTTAATATTCACTTCGGACAAATTAATCCGCCAAGTTACGTAGATGTAGCGATGGTCGCGCCGAAAAGTCCAGGTCATCTCGTTCGCCGTGTATTCCAAGAAGGAAATGGTGTCCCAGCATTAGTCGCAGTGCATCAAGATGCAACGGGAACAGCATTAAGTGTAGCACTAGCGTATGCAAAAGGTGTAGGTTGTACACGTGCAGGTGTAATTGAAACGACATTCCAAGAAGAAACAGAGACAGACTTATTCGGTGAGCAAGCAGTACTTTGCGGAGGAGTAACAGCACTTGTGAAAGCTGGTTTTGAAACGTTAACGGAAGGTGGATATCGTCCTGAAATTGCATACTTTGAATGTTTGCATGAATTAAAGTTAATTGTTGATTTAATGTACGAAGGCGGATTAACGAATATGCGTCATTCTATTTCAGATACGGCAGAGTTTGGAGATTATGTAACAGGATCGAGAATTGTTACAGATGAAACGAAGAAGGAAATGAAACGTGTTCTTACAGAAATTCAGCAAGGTGAATTTGCGAAGAAATGGATTTTAGAAAATCAAGCAGGGCGTCCAACGTATAGTGCGATGAAAAAAGCAGAACAAAATCATCAGCTAGAAAAAGTAGGAGCAGAGCTTCGTGAAATGATGAGCTGGATTCATGCACCGAAAGAATTAGTAAAGAAATAGATTAATAGAGTATAAGTGAAAAATATGTAAGAAGGGATTTGACAAGATGAGAAGTGACATGATTAAAAAAGGTTTTGATAAAGCTCCGCATCGTAGTTTATTAAAAGCAACTGGTTTAAAAGATGAAGATTTTGATAAACCATTCATAGCAATTTGTAATTCTTTTATTGAAATTATTCCAGGTCATAAGCACTTAAATGAGTTTGGGAAACTTGTTAAAGAAGCAGTACGTGCAGCAGGCATGGTTCCATTTGAATTTAATACAATTGGAGTAGATGACGGTATTGCGATGGGTCATATCGGTATGCGTTATTCGCTTCCGAGTCGTGAAATCATTGCAGATTCAGTAGAAACGGTTGTAAATGCACACTGGTTTGACGGAATGATTTGTATTCCAAACTGTGACAAAATTACACCAGGTATGATGATGGCTGCACTTCGAATAAACATTCCAACTGTTTTCGTTTCAGGTGGTCCGATGGCAGCGGGGAAAACATCTAAAGGGGAAGTTGTCGATTTAAGTTCTGTTTTTGAAGGGGTAGGAGCCTATCAATCTGGGAAAATTTCAGAAGAAGAATTAAAGGATATTGAAGATCATGGCTGTCCATCTTGTGGTTCTTGTTCCGGTATGTTTACAGCGAACTCTATGAACTGTTTATGTGAAGTGTTAGGTTTAGCTCTTCCTGGTAACGGGAGTATTTTAGCGATTGATCCAAGACGTGAGGAGTTAATTAAACAAGCAGCAGAAAAATTAAAAATTTTAATTGAAAGAGATATTAAACCACGCGACATTGTAACAGAAGAAGCAATTGATGATGCGTTTGCACTTGATATGGCGATGGGTGGATCAACGAATACAGTATTACACACGTTAGCACTCGCACAAGAGGCGGGGTTAGATTACGATATGAACCGCATTGATGCAGTTTCAAGACGTGTACCGCATTTATGTAAAGTAAGTCCAGCTTCTAATTGGCATATGGAAGATATCGATCGCGCAGGCGGGATTAGTGCAATTTTGAAAGAGATGAGCCGAAAAGAAGGGGTACTTCACCTTGATCGTATAACTGCTACTGGGCAAACATTAAGAGAAAATATTGCTCATGCAGAGATTCAAGATAAGGAAGTTATTCATTCTCTAGAAAATCCTCATAGTGAAGAAGGAGGATTACGTATATTAAAAGGAAACCTTGCGAAAGACGGAGCGGTTATTAAAAGCGGAGCAACAGAAGTAAAACGATTTGAAGGACCTTGCGTTATTTTTAATTCACAAGATGAGGCGCTTGCCGGCATTATGCTTGGGAAAGTTAAGAAAGGAGATGTAGTTGTTATTCGCTATGAAGGACCAAGAGGCGGACCTGGTATGCCGGAAATGTTAGCACCAACATCAGCAATTGCTGGTATGGGATTAGGAGCAGATGTTGCACTTTTAACTGATGGTCGCTTCTCTGGTGCTTCACGTGGTATTTCGGTAGGGCATATTTCACCAGAAGCAGCAGCTGGCGGAACGATTGCACTTCTTGAACAAGGAGATATTGTATGTATTGATGTTGAGGAACGCTTGTTAGAAGTGAGAGTTAGTGATGAGGAATTAGAGAAGCGTAAAAAAGGGTGGAAACGACCAGAACCAAAAGTGAAAACTGGGTGGCTTGGACGTTATGCACAAATGGTAACATCGGCGAATACAGGTGCAGTTCTGAAAATCCCGAATTTTGATTGAGCCAATATAAAAAGAGATAAGGATGATATAAAATGGTGCAAAATGTAAAGGAGAGAGTGAAAATTGAAGATATCTTAATGGCTCATAATTGCATGAAAGATATCGTTATTAAAACACCGTTACAACGAGATTCAGTTTTATCTGAGAAATATGAATGTGACGTATATGTTAAGCGAGAAGATTTACAAGTTATTCGTTCTTTCAAAATTCGTGGTGCGTATAATTTAATTCAAAGTTTACCGAAAGAAAAGTTACAAAATGGTGTTGTTTGTGCAAGTGCTGGTAATCATGCACAAGGAGTTGCTTATACGTGTAATTTATTGAAGATTCCGTCAAAAATTTTCATGCCGACAACGACACCTAAGCAAAAAGTATCACAAGTTGAATTTTTCGGTGGTGATTTCGCAGACATTGTATTAGTTGGTGATACATTTGATAGTTCTTTCCAAGAGGCGCAGCGCTATTGTGTAGAAAATAGGATGACATTTGTACATCCGTTTGATGATCCGTATGTCGTTGCTGGTCAAGGAACAGTCGCTGTTGAAATTATGCATGATATGGAGAAACCAGTTGATTATATATTTACAGCAATTGGCGGTGGTGGATTAGCATCTGGTATTGGTACATATGTAAAGGGGGTTAGTCCTACTACAAAGGTAATCGGTGTAGAACCGATGGGAGCTGCATCTATGAAAGAAGCTTTTCTTCAAAATGAAAATGTTGCATTAGAAAAGATTGATAGTTTTGTTGATGGAGCAGCTGTTAAGAAGGTAGGAAAGTTAACTTTTGAAACATGTAAAGATGTAATTGATGATATTGTTTTAGTACCGGAGGGAAAGGTTTGTACAACGATTTTAGAACTGTATAAGAAAAATGCGATTGTAGCAGAGCCAGCTGGTGCGCTTTCTATTGCGGCACTTGATCTATACAGAGATGAAATAAAGGGAAAAACAGTTGTATGCACGTTAAGTGGTGGAAATAATGATATTGATAGAATGCAAGAAATGAAAGAACGATCCCTTATTCATGAAGGATTAAAGCACTATTTCATCATTGAATTTCCGCAACGTTCAGGAGCACTACGAGAGTTTCTTGATAAAGGATTAGGACCGGAAGATGATATTACTCGCTTTGAGTATATTAAGAAACATAATAAAGAAAATGGTCCAGCTTTAGTGGGGGTAGAATTAAAGCATAAGGAAGACTATGAAGCTTTAATTACTCGTTTTCAAGAAAATAACATTCAATTCGTGGAGCTTAATAAAAATCCTGTGCTGTTTGATTTACTTATTTAATAAAAGAAAAGAGTTCACATACAATTCTACTTGAAATAAAAAAGGTAGATACAAGCGGAGGGAAATCCTGCTTGTTCTATCTTTTTTATTCTTTGAAAGTTAAACGAAATACGCTCCATATTCAAGAAGGATAAAGCTAGTTAACCAAAAAAGTATTGCAATACGAATGATTACATACATTGTAAATTCAAAGGGAGTAAGTTTTCTCTCTCGCTTTATTTTTCTTAGAAGTCTAACAGAAAAAAATGAACATAAAAGCAGGATCGCTATAGATATTTTATACACGTTTTCTAACAGACTTATATTTTCTAATAAGTTTTTCAGCATATTCATCACCTATCCCGTAATGTATGTTACAGAGAAATGAATCTCGTGCTGTTTAGTTGCGTTTGTTTATTATTTTCCCAGTGTCATCAATTTCTACATCAGTTGAAACCGTTTGTAAATATTGCAGTGCTTTTTTCTTTTCTTCTTCATTTACAGGAGAAACTTGGTTGTTGCGAATGATGTAAGGATTGAATGACATTTGGACATCCTTACCTTTAAAGGTTAAAGTTAATACGCCTGTTTCGGCACTCTTTCCATTTACATAATTCGGGAATAAAAAGTTTCCTAACGAGTATGCGATAGGAACTTTATTGTAATACTCAAATCCTTGTAACCAATGCGGGTGACTTCCAACGATTGCATCAGCACCCGCCTCTACCATTTTCGGAACATATTGTTTCTGGTATTCTATTGGGCGATTAGATTTTTCGACGCCCCAATGCATATAGACGATTACATAATCAGCATCTTTCTTTTGCTCTTGAATCGTTTTTGTTACAAGATCTAGGTCATATCCGTTTGCAACGCCGGGTTTATTGTCACCAGCTACCCAATTAAAGTTGGGCATAAAGCGTACAAAGGAAAGAAATTTAAACTTTTTTCCTTTTACAGTTAGTTCACGAGCAGTATAAGCATCTTCAGCATTTTTTCCGGCTCCAGTGTAAGGTAGTTTTAATTTTTCGACGTGAGAAATGGTGTCTAGTAGTCCATCTTGCCCATAATCAAGCGTATGGTTATTGCCAATGTTCACGATGTCATATCCGGTGTTTTTAATGGCTTGTAGTGTGGATGGATCACTTTTAATCCAAAATTGTTGCCCAGGTACTTTTTTTTCTCTCGTTGTAAATGCTGACTCTAAATTAACAAAAGAAATATCAGCTTTCGTTATTTCTTCTTTTACGTGTTGGAAAGGATAATCAGCCCCATTTTTTTCGATTACGGGACGTAATTGCCAATCGAACATTGTATCACCAGAGAAGGTGAGTGTGATTTCAGGGTCTTCGGTTTTCTTTTCGCTTTTTGAAGCTGTTTTACTAGATTTGTTTTGCATATCAGGTTTGTCTTTCGCTTTTGAAATAAAAGAGTAGTTGATTAATAAAACAATTGGTGTAATGAAAAAGGCTATTAACAGAAATCGTTTTAGTAAAGTTTTCATAAATACCTTCCCTTTTGAGTTTATCCCGCAATTAGATTAACAATGAATCTACTAAAGGCAATCGGTCTTTGTATAGTTACAAAAAAATAGCGGGTTATGTAGTGAAAAACGTTTGTTAATATTCACAATATTACGTTAACATATAGGTAACCTGTAAATCAATGTATAAACCAAAATATAGAAATAAAGAATTCGAAGGGTGAAGAATGAGAAATGGTTATATTAGGAGCAGTTGTAAATGGGATTTGTATTATATTTGGTACTTTACTTGGTAAATTATTTAGTGCGATTCCAGAAAGTATGAAGGGAACAATTATGCATGCAATTGGTTTAGCGGTTACTGTACTTGGACTTCAAATGGCATTAAAAAGTGAAAATTTTCTTGTTGTCATACTAAGTTTAGTTATTGGTACGGTAATCGGAGAATGGCTACAATTAGAAGAAAGGTTAAAACTGTTAGGGGATTGGCTAGAAAATAAAGTTGGATCGAAAGGGAAAGGGAGCATATCAGAAGGCTTTGTAACAGCCACGCTTATTTTTGCAATCGGAGCGATGGGGATACTTGGTGCATTGGACAGTGGGATTCGCGGAAATCATGATATTTTATTTACAAAGGCGATTATCGATGGATTCATTTCTATTATATTAACGACAACTCTAGGAATTGGCGTAGTATTTTCAGCGATTCCAGTGATTTTATATGAGGGAGGTATTGCAGTTTTTGCAACACAAATTAATAGTTTTGTTCCAAAAGAATTAATGAATCAATTTATAGTGGAAATGACGGCTACTGGCGGTATTATGATATTCGCAATCGGATTAAACTTACTTGGATTTATTAAAATTAAAGTGGCAAATTTACTTCCAGGCATATTAATGGTTGGAGTAATTGTTTCTATTATATACGGTTATGGTTTGATAATAAGTCATTAGGGGAAGGGATATAGATGATGGAATTCCAATTTACAAAACGTGCATATAAAATATTGGAGATTGCAGCAGAAGAGGCTGAGTGTAGTAAAGGTATTATCCATCCAGTTCATCTATTTATAGGAGCTTGTAAGGAAGGTACTGGAGTTTGCGCGGAGTTACATATGTATTTATTTCACACGGTGGGTATGGATTTTTTAGCAAAGATATCGTTACTCCAACAATATTATGCAAATGAAATAGAATACATAAATGTTGGGGAGTTTAAAGTTTCAAATAAGACGATAGAAGTTTTAAAAGTAGCGAAGAAACGGATGGAACGTTTTCAGCAAATAGTAATAAATGAAGGGCATGTTTTATATGCAATTTTTCAAGGGGATACAGTTATTGATAAGGTTATAAGTGAAAAGATGAAAAAAGATCTATTGCAAATTACATCTGAACCAAGAGACTTGACGGTTGCATTAACAATATTTGATCCTATTTGTAATAGTTTAAGCTGTAATATTAGAAAAGCGATCTCTTCTGATTTTGAAAAGTTGGCACGTTTTGTTAAGGATGAATTTGGTGAGCGTTGGTTAAAATCTTTAGATTATGGATTTCGGACATATAAAGAAGAGTTACCTATTTTTATTGCTGAACAAGGAGGAGAAATCATTGGTTTCGCTTGTTACGATGTTGTGAGAGGAAAGAAAGGGTTGTTTGGCCCGATGGGTACAGCGAAACATAATCGTGTGAACGGTGTTGGGAAGACGTTATTGAATCATTGTTTATATAACATGAAGAAAAGCGGATATGAGTATGCAATTATAGGACAAGCAGGTCCGATTGAGTTTTACGAGCGATGCTGTAATGCACGTTTAATACCCATAGGAGATAATTAACTCTATCCCTTTGCAAAGAATGCAAAGGGATAGAGTTTTATTATGTATAAAGCAAATTACTAAACTTTTTCTAGAAAACGGTGTAGAATGGGTATCGAATGAAAGAAGGTGTGAAAATGGCCAGCTGGAAACGAAATTTAATGATTTGTTGGCTAGGTTGTTTTACCACTGCAGCCGGTATGAGTTTAGTAATTCCTTTTTTATCTTTTTATATTGAGGAATTAGGGGTGACCGGCACTTCTAGTATTGCACAGTGGTCGGGACTTGCATTTGGTGTGACATTTTTAATGGGTGCGATCGTATCACCAATATGGGGCAAGCTTGGTGATATACATGGTCGGAAATTGATGCTTATACGTGCGAGCCTTGGTATGGCGATAATTATGACGCTTATGGGGTTTGTGACAGATGTGTATCAATTAGTCGCACTTCGGTTTTTAATGGGATCGGTATCAGGTTTCCTTTCTACAGCGATGACACTTATTGCTGCAGAAACTCCGCAAGAACATTCAGGTTGGGCAATTTCTACAATCTCAACTGGAGGCGTGAGCGGTTCATTACTTGGGCCGATACTCGGAGGTTATTTGTCAGAGTTAATCGGAATGCGCCATGTTTTTCTAGTTACAGGAGCTTTCTTATTCCTGTCCTTTCTTATCGTCTTTTTCTTCTTACATGAGGAGAAACATTCTGCTAAAGAAAAAAAGGCACAGCCGAAAAAAGTATGGACGATGGTCCCTGCAAAACATTTAATAATAAGTTTATTTGTAGCAACGTTTATTATTCAGCTTGCAAATATGTCGATTCAACCTATTATTACGTTGTACGTAAAGCATTTGGCAGGACCAGGAACAGATCATATTGAAATGCTTGCAGGTGCAGTCATGTCTGCGACAGGATTAGCAGTTATTTTAGCAGCTCCTAAGCTAGGAAGATTATCAGATCATATTGGACCTCAAAAAACGTTAGTTGTAGCGTTGTTTGCTGCAGGAATTATTTTTATTCCGCAAGCATTTGTAACCTCAGCTTGGCAACTATTAATTCTTCGCTTTTTATTAGGTATTGCACAAGCAGGACTATTACCTTCCGTACAAACTCTACTAAAACAACATACGCCAACCCATGTAACGGGACGAATATTTGGATATAATCAATCGTTTCAGTTTTTAGGAAATATGATTGGGCCAGTACTTGGTGGACAAATTGCAGCTCATGCAGGCTTCCAATATGTTTTCTTCTCTACATCATCACTATTATTTATTGCGTGCATTTGGGTTTATTTTCATAGTAAGAACGAAGAGGTATCAGAGAAACGACATTTGGAAGTTAGTTAACTATGTGAATGAAAAACAGAAAAAGGATGAAGCAATATTGCTTCATCCTTTTTCATTAAAATTGAAGGCAAAGATAACTTAATGTACCAAGCTCGTAGCTACGGTGAATGACCGTACCGTCGTTCTCACCACTACCCATCGCGATAAATAGAGGAACAAAATGTTCCGCTCTTGGTACAGCTAATTGTGCATGAGGAGCATTTCTTTCCCAGTTAAACAATGCATCTTTATCGCTAGTATGCATATGATTTATAATCCAATCATCAAATTCAATCGCCCATTGTTCCGGAGTTGTTTCATTCCATTTTAATGCTCGTAAATTATGAACAGTAACTCCGCTGCCGATTACTAAAATATCTTCTTGTCCAAGTCCTTTTAGTGCTTCTCCAATTTCAAATTGTTCTTTTGCAGGAAGGAATGGATTTACTGATATTTGTACGACAGGAATATTGGCATCTGGGTACATACGATGCAGGAGTGTCCATGAGCCATGATCTAAACCTCTCGTCATATTATGATGGACTGGAATGCCTTTGTTTTTAAATTTTGTTTCTAGCATAGACGCAATACTAGAAGAGCCTTTCGCATGATATTTGATTTCGTATAACTCAGGAGGAAAACCTCCAAAGTCATAAATTGTTTCATATACTTCATCTGAAGAGGAGATCGTTAATACTTCACTTTCCCAGTGAGCGGTAAAAATAACAATAGCTTTCGGTTTATATGTTTCTCCAAGTGTCTTTAAAAAGCGTGTATAGTCTGTATCTTGAATAGCAAGCATAGGTGATCCATGTGCTAAAAATAGTGAGGGCATCATGATTAAAACCTCCTAAAAATATATTAATTACTTTATGTAAGTAACTATATAATTTTATTTTAAATTCGTCAAGATAATAGTTTAATATGTAATCGGAAAAATAGATCATTTGTCATAATGAAAGCAATTGCATATAATACATAATAAGAATAATGAATGTTTATTCATTATAAAAAAAGATATACATAATAGATTTGGGGGCTGTCGGAATGAGCATACAGGAAAATTTCGTTACGGCATTGGATAAATCGGAAATTTACTTGCGTAAATGGTTACCAGAAGGAAATCCGCGGGGAATTGTTCAAATTGCACATGGTATGACAGAACATGCAGGTGTTTATACAGAATTTATTGATGCCTTATTAGAAGCAGGATATGGTGTTTATGCTCATGATCATAAAGGGCATGGAAAAACAGTAAAAAGAGAAGAAGACTATGGTCATTTTGAACCAAATGTAGGTTGGAATCAGGCTGTGTCTGATGTTATCTTTGTTTCGGAAATGATAAAAGAAGAGCAGACATGCCCGTTATTTTTACTTGGACATAGTATGGGTTCTTTTTTATCAAGACGTGCTGTACAATTTAAAGGTGAATTATATGATGGATTCCTTATTTCAGGAACTGGTGGAAATCCAGGGCTTTTAGGAAGTATCGGTCATAAAGTAGCGACAATTGAGATGAAACTACGCGGGCCCAAAACGAAAAGTCCGATGCTGAACTTCTTATCTTTCGGAAACTTCAACTCGCACTTTAAGCCAAATCGTACGAAATTTGATTGGTTATCTTCAGATATTAATCAAGTTGATAAATATATTGCGGATCCGTTATGTGGATTTATTTGCACGACTAGTTTTTACCGAGAATTGTTTCATGGAGTTCTAGAAGTAAATAAAATAGAAGAATACAAGAAGACACCAAAAAATCTTCCAATACATATATTCTCTGGTGATCGTGATCCTGTTGGGGATATGGGGAAAGGTGTAAAAGAAGTATACGAAAACTATAAAAAATGTGGTGTGAAAGATGTAACACTTCGTTTATATGAAAATGGTAGACATGAAATGTTCCATGAAGTGAATAGAGAAGATGTATTTCAAGATTTGATTTCATGGTTAGATGAGCATATTGTATAAGAAGAAACCTCACTTCATGCTGAAGTGAGGTTTTTTGAAAAATTGGAGGATTGATTATGAGTGAATTTGTAAATAAAGAATATGTAGAAATAGATTTTCAAGATATCTGGATAAAAGACGAGGAATTGAAAAATTGTACCTTCATAAAATGCTGTTTTAGAGGGATAGATGCATCAGAAGTTTTTACTAAAAATTGTAATTTCATAGAATGTGATTTTACTGGTACTCTTTTTAATGCTTCTATCCATCAAGGAACTACGTTTGCTAATTGTAGGTTTTTTGGTGCGAATTTATTTGTATCTAAGTTTGAAGAATGTAAAATGACTGGTTCGGATTTCGAAGAGGCGAATTTAGACGGAATAACAATTATATCAGGCGATTGGTCATATACGAATTTAAGGTTTGCGAACTTAAGTAAACAAATGTTAAAGGGTATTCGTTTAATTGAAGCTGACCTATATGAATGTAATTTAGAAAAAGCAGATTTGCGTGAAGCGGATTTAACGGGCGCACAATTAGGTAAGGTGAAACTTAGTGGGGCGGATTTAAGAGGAGCTGTAGTTGATAGAGTTGATTTTAAAGCTTTTGATTTAAAAAACGTGAAATTAGATATAGCGCAGGCGGTTGCAGTTGCGAGATGTTATGGAGCAAAGGTGAATTAAATCATTTGTAACACCGTTCAATATATTGAACGGTGTTACAAATAGTAATGATTTTTAAAAATTGCCTTTTACCGCTTTTATAATATGATGTGTGAAATTGCTAATGTCAGGAGATGCTGAATATGGATAGCATAAAGATTAAACAACTATATGAAGCATTAAGAAAATCTTGGTCAATAGAAACGAGTTCTAAGTGGACGAGCGAAAGCCCAGCAAAGGGACAATGTGGTGTAACGGCCCTTATTGTCCAAGAATTGTGCGGGGGAGAGATAATAAAGACGAAGATAGGTGAAGTATGGCATTTCTACAATAAAGTAGATGGGAAAAGGTATGATTTTACTAGGACCCAATTTCATGAAACATTAAACTATATGGACATGAAGTCGAGCCGTGAAGAAGCATTTGCAGATACAAATGAAAAACAATATAGCATTTTGAAGGAAAAGACAACGAAAGAATTAAAATTATCTTTTGACTCTTAATCTTCAATAAGTTACTATAATGGTGGTAACTAATTAAAGGGAACTTCATAGAGTTGAAAGGGGAAATACTTTTGAAAACAACTTATGTAAACGCTACAATTGCAACGATGAATGAACAAAATGAAGTGATAGAAAATGGATATATCATTGTAGAAAATGATCAAATTATAGATATAAATAGCGGAGAATTCGCTAACGATTTTGAAGTAGATGAAGTAATTGACATGAAAGGAAAGTGGGTTTTACCAGGGCTTGTCAATACACATACACATGTTGTTATGAGCCTTTTGAGAGGTATCGGAGATGATATGTTATTGCAGCCATGGCTTGAGACGAGAATTTGGCCACTTGAAAGTCAGTTTACGCCAGAGCTTGCGGTCGCTAGCACGGAATTAGGATTACTTGAAATGGTGAAAAGTGGTACAACATCATTCTCTGATATGTTTAATCCTATTGGAGTAGACCAAGATGCAATTATGGAAACGGTATCAAGGAGTGGAATGCGTGCTGCTGTTTCAAGAACTTTATTTAGCTTCGGAACGAAAGACGATGAAAAGAAAGCAATTGGAGAAGCTGAGAAATATGTGAAGCGTTACTATAACGAAAGTGGTATGTTAACTACGATGGTTGCACCGCATAGTCCATATACATGTTCCACAGAACTGTTAGAAGAGTGTGCTCGTATTGCAGTAGAAAATCAAACGATGGTCCATATTCATCTTTCTGAAACAGAGCGTGAAGTACGTGATATTGAAGCACAGTATGGGAAGCGTCCAGTAGAATATGCAGCAAGTTGCGGATTGTTTAAACGCCCAACAGTTATTGCGCACGGTGTAGTATTAAATGAAAATGAGCGTACTTTCTTGGCAGAACATGATGTTCGGGTAGCTCATAATCCGAATAGTAATTTAAAACTAGGTTCTGGTATAGCGAATGTAAAAGCAATGCTAGAAGCAGGGATTAAAGTAGGGATTGCAACAGATAGTGTTGCGTCTAATAATAATTTAGATATGTTTGAAGAAATGCGCATAGCAACATTATTACAAAAAGGTATTCATCAAGATGCAACAGCATTACCAGTTGAAACAGCTCTTTCTCTTGCGACAAAAGGAGCTGCGGAAGTAATTGGTATGAAACAAACTGGATCACTTGAGGTTGGTAAGTGTGCTGATTTTATTACGATTGATCCATCTAATAAGCCACATTTACAACCGGCAGATGAAGTGTTATCACATCTTGTGTATGCAGCTAGTGGAAAAGATATAAGCGATGTAATTATTAATGGTAAACGTGTCGTTTGGAATGGTGAATGTAAAACGTTAGATGAAGAGCGTATTATATTTGAAGCAAGTCGTTATAAACGAGGTTTACAAAGATAGGTATTTATATACCAGTTGAGAAAGCTATCCTTTCTAGAAAATAGAATAGGGTAGCTTTTTTTATTGAACGAATAAATATTCAAAAGAATGTCGCATCTTTCTATTGGTATTTCTGCTGCAATATGGGCTGTATTAGGAGATAGTATTACATCACTAAATTATGCAGACATTCCTTATTGGAAAGTGATTAGTAATGCTAATAATATAATTACTATGGTATTTCGGGGTTTCGTATAGCAGTGTGGGAAGGACACGACCGGCCAATGTGTACAAGATATGCAAACATGACCGATGACGCAGATATCATTACTGTTTTCGGAGGTACAAATGATTACGGGAATACGGTTACACTGGGAACAATAAACAGTGTAGATACAGGTGCTTTTTACGGAGCATTGAACGTCCTGTGTACAGGTTAAAAAGTAAAGTTGGCTTCAAAGGCATCGCCAAAAAGGTGGTGCTTTTTCTTTTGAGTGGAGTGGAAACCCAATTAGGTACAGCACTTGGAGGTAATAGTGCTATTCGTGAAGCGACAATTTTTTATCGGAAATGAGTTGCTTTCACTTTTAGAAAACGCTGGTCGTATGGGAATTCCGCTACCTTCAGCACTAACGAATGCAGTTGAAATTTTAGGTGGCAAGAGCAATAAGACAAGTTCTGAATATGATAATAAGAAAGGAGATGTTGAATAATGACACGTTATAGTTTACACGGAGGGCACAACAGTATTGTACAAGGGGCTAATTCCGGAAATCGAAAAGAGCATATTATGGACCGTCAGGTGAAAGATGCGGTGGCAGCTAAGTTAAGAGCTTTAGGACACACAGTCTATGATGATACAGACGAAGTAGGAAGCACTCAAGCGCAAAATTTAAATAATATCGTTCGTAATAGTAATTCCCATAATGTGGATTTGGTTGTTTCTTTTCATCTTAATTCAAGTGATGGGAATGGGCAGGGTGTGGAAGTTCTGTATTATGATCAAAAAGAGCTGGCGGCTAAAATCTCAGCTCAACTAGCAAAAGATATTGGATGGCGTGATCGTGGTGCGAAACAACGTACTGATTTAGCCGTATTGAATGGAACTAAAGCACCAGCTATTCTTATCGAATTAGGATTCATCGATAACGAATCCGACATGGCTAAATGGAATGTTGATAAAATCGCAAATTCTATCGTATATGCTCTAACGGGACAAACTGTTGGGGATGGTGGAGGAAACGGCGGTTCTAATGGTGGATATCAATATGTTAAGTCTGGTGAATTCGGGACAAACTATCTAAATGAAGCGATTCAAGCTATGGTTGAACGAGGAACAAAGGGAAAAGTTGTTGTTAATCCATTAACAGGTCTTGCTTATATCCAAACTGAGGTATTGCCTAATTCAGAACTAGATAAAATCACTTGGTGGATGGATACTCGACCAGGTGGTAAGTGGTGGTATGAATATATTAAAGTGAATTAATAATTTTTTAACAAAAGAATAGTTTGGTGCCAAAAAATAAAAGTCGTTAATTACGGCTTTTATTTTTATTTTTGAGGATGAGCTATCTCCATTCTCTTTTATTCTTTTTTCGTGTTCTTTCTTTATTTCATCTGGAATGATGATTTCAATGTTACCCCATATTTTTTTATATTCCTGATGTGAAATTTCGTGACGAAGAAGGGATACTTCATGGAGTCGAAGTAGATCGGTCACAGAAAATGAAAGTGAATGAAGAGAAGTTAAAAAAGTATGAAGAGTTCACACAAATATATAAGCAGAAATATAACGGGAAGATGCCAGTCATTCATTTCTTTACAGTTGCCAGCTAAGTATGATGTGTTTGTGAAATTGTATGTAATAGAAGAAATATAAAAAGTGCTAACAAATTTGCAAACGAACTTGCTAACACCTATACGAAATAGACATAAAATATCGCTGATACGTCGCTAAATAAAATGAGAATAATTAACGACTAATAATGAATAATGGTTTATTATAATGGAAGCAACAAAATATAACGTTTTATAATATTTTATATTTAAGGAGAGCAATTCATGAAGCGAAAAAAGAGCCGTTTAATGGTAATGGCACTTGTTACATCTTTATTTTTAACAGCTTGTAATAATAAAGCGAATAAAAGTGATGTAGAAGCTAAAAAACAAGTGTTAAATGTAACAGTATCAGAAGAAATTCCTTCCCTTGATACTACGAAAACGATGGATGGTACATCAGCACACGTTATGCAAAACATATTTGAAGGATTGTATGTGATAGATGATCAAGATAATCCAACTCCCGCTATAGCAAAATCGTTTAAAAGAAGTGAAGATGGTAAAAAATATACATTTGATTTGCGTAAAGATGCAAAATGGTCAAATGGAGACAGTGTAACAGCAAATGATTTTATGTTTGCGTGGAAACGTGCAATTAGCCCTGAAACAGCGTCTCAATATGCGTATATGCTCTTTTATGTGAAAAATGCGAAAGAGATAAATAAGGGAAAAATGCCTCTTGATGAACTTGGGGTTAAAGTTATAAATGATTATAAGTTAGAAGTGGAACTAGAACAGCCAATTCCTTATTTTTTACAGTTGTTAGCACTACCTATTTACTTACCACAGCATGAAGCATTTTTGAAAGAACAAGGGAAAAATTATGGGCTCGAACCTAATAATCTCATATATAATGGCCCATTCGTGTTAGAGACATGGAAGCATGAACAAGAATTTCAATTGAAGAAAAATGATACATATTGGGATAAAAAGAAAGTGAAATTAGATGAAATAAACTTTCAAATTGTGAAGGATACAATGACAGCAGTAAATTTATATGAAGCTGGCGATTTGGATCGAGTACCAATTAATTCTCAATTTGTAGACAAGTATAAAGGGAATAAGCAATTGCATATGTCGAGCGATCCTGGAATTGCAATGCTCCGTTTTAATGAAAAAAATAATGTGTTAGCAAATAAGAAAGTACGTCAATCTATTTCATTAGCGTTAAATAAGAAGGATTTTGTTACTCACTTTATTAATAACGGGGCAAAACCTGCAAGTGGACTTGTACCAGTTGGTCATGTAAATGAAGAGACTGGTAAAGATTTTAGAAAAGAAAATGGAGATCTTTCTCCATATGATTTGCAAAATGCGAAAAAGATTTGGGAAGAAGCTAAAAGAGAACTTGGGATAGAACAGGTAACACTGGAGTTCTTAACGTTTGAACAAGATAACGCAAAACGTATGGCGGAATATATAAAAGGTGACTTAGAGAAGAATTTGCATGGATTAACGATACAAATTAAACAACAACCATTTAAGCAAAAATTACAATTAGAACAAATGGGAGATTACGATATATCTATGGCAAATTGGGGACCTGACTATAAAGACCCAATTAGTTATTTAGAACTATTTACGACGGATAATCCGAATAACAAAATGAATTATTCTAACCTTCACTACGATGAATTAATAAAGAAAGCGAAAAGCAATCTAGTACTAGATCAGAATAAAAGATGGGAAGCATTACAAGAGGCCGAGCGAATTCTGTTAGAGGATGCTGCTGTAGCACCGCTTTATCATATTGGTTCAGCTTATGTACAAAAGGATTATGTAAAAGGAATTGAAAAGCATCAATTTGGTGGCGTTTATACTTATAAGAATGCTTATATCGATAATAAGTAAAACTATTAATCAAAAAAGAAACCTTACTTTTAAAAGTGAGGTTTCTTTTTTTGGAATTATATCTATTAAACGGATTTTAATAAAGAATAAAAATTCGTATCATATGGGATATCATCTTGATACATATAGTTTTTTAGAATCCCTTCTTTTTCAAATCCTAATTTTAATAGCACTTTATTTGAAGCTTCGTTTTCAAGAAATACAATTGCCCCGATACGTTTTAAATGGAGCGTATGGAAGCCATAAGATATAATTTCAGAAACTGCCTCAGTAGCATATCCATTTCCCCAGTGTTCAGGCAAAAAGGCATAACTTATATTTGCTCGTTTATGTTCAGAAGACCAATCATGAAAACCAATTGTTCCAATGAGCCCTTTCTTGTCTTTTAATTCGATTCCCCATTTAATGCCGCTTCTTGCGTTGTACCCCAACTTAAAATTAGTAAGGATTTGTTTTACTTGATCCAAATTTTGCAATGGTTTTTGGCCATAATGGCGCAGGACATCGGTATTAGAAAAGCACTGTAATATACTCGGTGCATCTTCGTCGGTAAGTTCTCGTAAAATGAGTCGGTTGGTTTTTAATATAGGAAACATGCTTTCACTCCATTTCTTCTGAAACTAGAATGTGTTGTTATTATATAATCTAATCTGAAAATAAAGATTATTCAAGGGGTAAGGATGATTTTGAATCTATGGCTGTTAATCATATTTATTTACGACTAGATGAATCGGGGGTATTTTTGTTTCTTACACAAGTCGGTAACTCAGGAAGTTCAAGTGAACCACATTTACATATCCATCATCAAAGGCAGGATCCATCCAAGGTGAGTATGTTTTTCACTGAAGGCTTACCACTTTATTTTCGAACTGAAAAAGGTGCGATAATGCCGGAAAGAGGGACATACATAAGTGGTAAGTAGAAGGAAATCATTTCATACAAAAAGGGTATTCCAAATCAAATTTGGAATACCCTTTTTTATTAACCTACAAATGTTTGATACAGTAAGAAAATATTTAAAACGATAATAAGTGCAGCGATTAACCACGCGATAAATGTTGTAATGCGATGGTTGACGAGTGCACCCATAATCTTCTTATTACTTGTAAACATAATAAGTGGTACTAATGCAAAGGCAATACCGAAAGATAAGACAACTTGACTCATAACGAGAGCGTAAGTTGGATTTACACCTAAAGCGATAATAACGAGAGGCGGAATCATTGTTATAAATCGGCGTAAGTATAACGGAATATGCATTCGAATGAATCCTTGCATAATAATATCACCAGACATCGTACCAACAGAAGAACTAGATAAACCTGCTGATAAAAGTCCAATCCCAAATAATGCAGCCGATACAGGACCGACTAAATTACTGAACTGGTTAAAAGCAACATCAAGGTCTTCAACGTGCAAGCCGTTTTTAAAGAATAGTGCAGCTGCTACAATTAACATACTTGCATTAATTGCTCCAGCGATAACCATTGCAATAATAATATCGATGAATTCGAAGCGGAAAATCTTTTTCTTTTGTTCATCATTTGTTCCGACTACACGGCGCTGCGTTAAGGCCGAATGTAAATATATCGCGTGCGGCATTACTGTCGCACCTAAAATTCCAGCTGCTAAAAGGATGCTATCTACACCTTGGAATTTTGGAGTGAAAAGTCCTGAGAGTAGAGGGCTTAATTCCGGTTTTGCGTAAAAGACTTGGATACCAAAAGCGATAACAACGATAAAAATCATACCTGTTATGATAGCTTCTAATGGACGAAAGCCTCTGCGTTGAAATTCAAGAATAATAAATGATCCAACTGCTGTAATTAAAGCAGCTGGTAACATCGGAATTCCAAATAGTAAGTATAAGCCAAGTGCTGCCCCAATAAATTCAGCTAAATCTGTAGCCATAATAACGAGTTCCCCTTGTATCCATAAACCGATGGAAACTGGTTTGGGGAAGTTTTCGCGAGCTACTTCAGGAAGATTTCTCCCAGTAGCGATTCCTAATTTAGCTGATAAAGTTTGAATTAATACAGCCATTAAATTAGAAGCGAGTATTACCCAAAGCAATAAATACCCATATTGTGATCCAGCTGCGATATTTGTAGCGAAGTTCCCAGGATCAATATAAGCAACTGATGCGATAAAAGCAGGTCCTAAGAATGGTAACAGTCTTTTAAAGCCTTTTGTTTGTCCACTTAACGCTAAATGGGCTGATTGAACTGTTGTACTTTGAGAAGGGACTTGTTCATCTTTTGTTATATCTTTATTCATAGTAGTATTCCCCTTTGAAATCTTAACTTGATTAAAGTTTCACTTTATTTTTACTCATTATTTCAATACATTTAGATATATGATGTGGCAATTTCATTTGAACATAAAAGTTTCCTTAATGCAAATTATATGACTGTGTGCAATGAATGGTGTGACGATGCAAAAATATTTTGGGAGTTTATGGTTGTTGAATAAGGGAGAAGATAATAAATTATAGGGTTGTTTTTGAAATTTATGTGAACATACAGCCTATATTACAGCATATTAATTGATGGAAATGAAATTGTATGATATATAATATATTGGGATTACAACCTAACCGTAGTGTTTTGTTCTGTAATCTTGTTTTTATTTTTGTTAACTTATAGAAAAAATTGTAAATAGAAGAAAATAGGCTAAGTACAATTTAGTATGTATTTTCTTATTATATATGTTTTGATATGAACGTTAACTTATACATGATTTTAAAATTTAGATAGGTGGTAGAAATACATTGGCAACTACAAAACCATATAGAGTATTACTGTATTACATGTACACAACAATTGAAAATCCAGAAGAATTTGCTGAACAGCATTTAGAATTTTGTAAATCACTTGAGTTAAAAGGAAGAATTCTTGTAGCGACAGAAGGAATTAACGGAACTTGTTCTGGAACTGTTGAGCAAACAGAAAAATACGTGGAAGCGATGAATAATGATCCACGTTTTGCTGGAATCGTATTTAAAATTGATGAGGCAGATGAACATGCATTCAAGAAAATGCACGTACGTCCTCGTTCAGAGTTAGTTACACTTCGTCTAGAAGACGACATTAACCCGAAAGAAATTACTGGGAAGTATTTAGAACCAAAAGATTTTTATGAGGCAATGAAACAAGAAGATACAGTTATCATTGATGCACGAAATGATTATGAATTTGATTTAGGACACTTCAAAGGTGCGATTAAACCAGATATTGAATCATTCCGTGAATTACCAGATTGGATTAGAGAAAATAAAGAAACACTTGAGGGTAAAAAGATTTTAACGTACTGTACAGGTGGAATTCGTTGTGAGAAATTCTCAGGTTGGTTAGTTCGTGAAGGTTATGAAGATGTAAGCCAGCTTCATGGCGGAATTGTAACGTACGGAAAAGATCCAGAAGTACAAGGTGAACTTTGGGATGGTCAATGTTACGTATTTGATGAGCGTATCGCTGTACCAGTAAACCAAAAAGAACATGTTATCGTTGGTAAAGATCACTTTACAGGTGAACCTTGTGAGCGCTATGTAAACTGTGCAAACCCTGAATGTAACAAGAAAATTTTATGTTCTGAAGAAAGTGAAGCAAAACATTTACGTGCATGTTCTCATGAATGTCGTGTACACCCACGTAATCGTTATATCGTGCAACACGAATTAACAGAAGAGCAAGTAGCTGTTACATTAGAAAAAATCGAAGCAGGTAAGTAAGCATAATAGAAAACAGATGGTAGCATCGTGCTGCCATCTGTTTTTTAGTTACTTTGTACTATCCTTCTCTTTCACAGCAGAAAGTACAGTTTGTTTTACCCATGCTTTTCTTCGTTTATGTTGTACACTCCATTGGTATAAACTTTGTATACCTAAGATAAGTGAAATGACTATGCCACTAATCGCTATTAATAGAGCAAAAAATTCAAAAGGCGATGATATTTTGTTTGAATCGGTGTTTCTTAAAAGATCAATCATAGTAAACCCTAACATTTGGCCTACAACAGAGTAGAGCGTTAAAATTAATAATAAGAGGCTATCTTTTTTTGAAGCAACATTTTCTTGATATTTAAATAAACTATCGAGATTTTGTTTCGCGTTCGTGTACAGTACTTCAATGTTAAAAAGTTTTCTTAGACGAAAGAAAATATCTTCACTTTGTGATTGGGATACTAATTCTAAAGAAAAATAATTAGCTGTAAACGAATTTATTGAATAAATTAATTTCTCTATTTCATTTGTATCTTGTTCAATATTTAACTCGGCATAAGCGTTTGCCATCTTTAATAAAACAACTTTATGAAATAAATTTAATAATAAAGCGTAATAAAACTCCCCGTACATTTGACTAGCAAGTTTAGTGACTGCTTGTTCACCTTCATTTGTAATACATGTGAAAATATGTTCTTCCATAATAAAGTAACGGTTAGGAGCCCATCTTTGATAAGAATGTTTTGTTAAATAATCGTGAATATAAGGAACATTATTTGCACTAATATATGGCTTACCATCATCTGATAATCCGGAAAGACTGGAAGCTCGATATACATCGATTATATGAAGGTCTGACTCTTTGTTTATGGATAATAGAGTTTGTACATACATTCGCTGGTCTTCAAAGAAAGGGAATGTTTGAAAGTAAGAACTCCGCAATCTCTTGTTCTCAAAGAAGTCTGTTAAACCATGAAATAAATCACCGAATATAAGTTTTTCTACTTGTGAATATTTTTTTCCATCACATTCAATACAAATAGTCTCAGTCGTATCACTTTTAGTTTCAAGTACACGGAAGCGAGCCGCGAATTCAATCGCTTCTGATAATGTCATGTTAGGAGCGGTTTTTATTTCTGTCCGAATTGTTAAGAACCCAAGCTCATAAGGACAAAGTGTTACATCAATAGAATGTATCTTGAATGGAACGGAAATAAGGTTAGTTGTTAAATGTCCATTTAAATTAAGGTCTTTAGAATAGCGCTGTAATCCTTTTTGATGTTCTGAATGAGGAAAGAGAATTTTATTTGTAAAGGAAAGATAGTATGCTTCCATATTTTGATGTGAAACTTGAAATTTCCCGTAATATGTATTTTCATCTTCAAGATGATCGAGTCGAAAAGGTCGAAAATCATTTTTTTGTAAGAAAGGGAACATATTTTGTTCATATCCAGTTTTAAACGAAAACGGGAATATAAATTGAAATATAGCTGTTATTACATCTTTTTCCTCGATTGTTTGTATTGCCTCCATTTACATTGTTTCCTTTCCGTATAAGCTATAGAAACAACATGCCCAATTTTTCTTGAAAATAACCTCTCTTGTTCATTAGATTAAGAATGAAAATTCAGCTTATTTAACAAGGGACATGTATAATGTTATGTATACTAAAATTAGTATAATTGTGTTAGAAAAAGGGGGATGTTGTATGCGTATTTTAGTATTAGGAGCTGGGGGCGTTGGCGGATTTTTCGGTGGCCGATTAGTAGAAAAGGGAGAAGATGTTACATTTCTCGTTCGCAGCAAAAGAAAACAGCAATTAGAAGAAAAAGGCCTTGTTATTCGTAGTGTTAATGGAGATTTTTCATTTCAACCGAAATTGGTAACGAAAGAAGATAGAACGACTCCATTTGATGTGATTTTATTTTCAACAAAAGCGTATCATTTACACGAGGCGACCATAGATTTAAAGCCGTTTGTAGGTAAAAATACTGTAATAATCCCATTGTTAAATGGTATCGCTCATTTATCACTATTACAAAAGGAATTCGGTGAAGAGAAAGTAATTGGCGGTCTATGCTTTATCGAGACGACATTAAACGATCAGGGAGAAATTGTACAAACGAGTGCTGCCAACAGACTTGTATTTGGGGAAATTAAGCCTCAAGATTCAGAGAGAATAAAGCTTATTTCTAAAACATTTGCAGATACAAAAGCTAGTTTTGTTTTAAGTGAAAATATTGTGCAAGATATGTGGCATAAATATTTATTTATCACCGTAATGTCAGGTGTGACAACATTAATGCGTGCGCCGATAGGACCGATTCGTGAGAGTGATGGAGGCCGAGAATTTATTAGGAACTTATTTGAAGAATCAGTGCAAATCATGAAATCTATGGGGGCTCCAGTTAAGGAGAATATCGCCCAGGAACATATGAAAACGATTGATAAAATTTCGTATGATATGAAGTCATCGATGCAACGGGATATGGAAAAAGGTTCGCTCATTGAAGGGAAGCATTTACAAGGATACTTATTGAAATTAGCAGAGGAAATGTCTATAGATGTGCCTTTATTAAGTGTTGTGTATCAAAATTTAAAGGTATATGAAAAAATGATTTTTACTAAAGAAATGGTATGAAAAAGAGTAAAGGATAGCAAAATATAAATGTTGCTATCCTTTTTTTGTTTCTTTTTGACAATTTACTCGTTTCTTTTCGGTTTATCTGTCGTATTTCGTTCTCTGTCACGTTTACCATATAGCTGATTAATTTCATTTGCTACTGCATCTAAATAGGAATCGGAAAAAAGTGGCTTCTTTTCTTTAGACATACGGGTCTCCTTTGTGGATTTTTAGTATTCATTATGTATATTTTTCGGTGGATTATGCGCAATCGTTTTAATTTTTTTCTTTTTTAAAATTTTTGTTTACTTTTTGAAAATAAAGGAGTATTATAATCCACAGTTTCAATTTTCTAAATCGCTGAAGCCGCATGGTGCGGGGGACCCGTTCTTATGGATTAGTACATAATCCAATGGGGTGAATCCTTGAAAAAGGTAGGGCTACTCATAGGCCCGAATCCGACAGCTAACCTCGTAAGCGTTATATTGAGAAGGAAGGTGGAGCTTGTGCGACAAAAAAAATAATGTCTACAAGTCTATTTCGTTATGGCTTGTAGACATTTTTGTTTTCTGAAGAAATAGTTTATCGCTGTAACTAGCAGAATCGTTCGTACAAAATTATTGGAGAGTGGACAGCATTGGTTTCATCTATTAAAAGATTTTTAATTGGAAGACCGTTAAAATCAACTGAGTTAGGAGAGCAAAAACTTAATAAAACGAAGGCGCTAGCCATTTTATCTTCTGACGCATTGTCATCGGTCGCATACGGACCAGAGCAAATATTAATTGCACTAGCAGGTCTTGGAGCAATAGCTTATTGGTATTCCATTCCGATAGCTGTTGGGGTATTAGTATTATTGACAGCTCTTATTTTATCTTATCGACAAATTATTTTTGCTTACCCTCATGGCGGCGGAGCATATGTTGTATCAAAAGAAAATTTAGGGATGAATCCGGGATTAATAGCTGGAGGATCTTTATTAGTCGATTACATTTTAACTGTTGCAGTAAGTGTGTCCGCAGGTACAGATGCGCTCACATCAGCTTTTCCTAGTTTACATGCACATAATGTAATCATTGCGATTATATTTGTCATATTGATTACCATCTTAAATTTAAGAGGCGTAACGGAATCAGCTTCCGTTTTAGCATATCCGGTTTATTTATTCGTTGTAGCATTATTTATATTAATTGGTGTAGGAATATATAATATTTTGACTGGTCACGTTTCACCCACGCTGCATTCGCCAATTGGAACACCAGTTGCGGGAATTAGTTTGTTCTTACTGTTACGAGCATTTGCTTCAGGAAGCTCTGCTTTAACGGGTGTTGAGGCGATATCTAACGCAATTCCAAACTTTAAAGATCCTGCACCTAACAATGCAGCGAAAACATTGCTTGCAATGGGTGCATTACTTGCAGTTTTATTTTCTGGAATTGTCTTTTTAGCTTATTATTACGGAATTAATCCAAGTAAGGAAGTAACAGTCGTTTCACAAATTGCTGAACAAACTTTTGGACGTAATTTCATGTACTATTTCATACAAGGTACAACAGCTTTAATATTAATTCTTGCGGCTAACACAGGTTATTCTGCATTTCCACTATTAGCGGTTAATCTTGCAAAAGATAAGTTCATACCGAGAATGTTTACGATTAGAGGAGACCGCCTAGGTTATTCAAACGGTATTATTATACTTGGGATTTCTTCGATTATTTTAATTGTAGCTTTTCAGGGGAAAACAGAACACTTGATTCCGCTATATGCAGTAGGGGTATTTATTCCGTTTACACTTTCTCAAACTGGAATGGTACTAAAATGGCTTCGTGAAAAGCCTGAAGGATGGGCTTTAAGATTAACGGTTAATTTAATTGGTGCAGTCATTAGTTTTATCGTTATGAGCATGTTCTTTTTAACTAAGTTCGCACAAGTTTGGTCAATCCTTATTTTCTTACCTTTTATTATCTTCTTGTTCCATCGAATTAAGAAGCATTATGATGCAGTGGGCGATCAATTAAGTTTAAAAACTTGTGAACCACTTGTTCCGATTGAAGGGAATGTAATTGTCGTTCCTGTAGCTGGTATGACTCATGTAGTAGAAAATTCATTGAACTATGCTAAGGCTCTTTCTGCAGATCAAGTTATCGCTGTATATGTTGCTTTTGACAGAGAAGAGGAAAAGAAATTTGAAGAGAAATGGGAGAAGTGGCAACCTGAAGTAAGGCTTGTTACATTACATTCTCATTATAGAAGCATTATTCAGCCGCTTACAAAATTTATTGACACAGTGCAATATAAAGCGAGTGAATCAAATTACCGAGTTACGGTCGTTATACCACAGTTTATTCCGAAAAAAGGTTGGCATAACATTCTTCATAATCAGTCTAGTTTACTCATTCGTGCGTATTTACTCTATAAAAGAAATGTTGTTATTACGACAGTTCCATATCATTTGAAAAAGTAATAAGATTTTTTAAGGATAGCTTCACGAAAGTGAAGCTATCCTTTTTGTGTATATGCTATGCATAATTGCATATAGGCCTTAAAGTTATATTACTATAATATAATCTCTTATGAGTAAACAGTGTTTTTTGTTGTGATATATGGATATTTTAATGGAGGAAGTTAAGTGGATTTTATTTTGGAATAAGGACATGAGGTCTTGAAAATAAAGGGAATTAAAATACTTCTTTACGATAGATGAATAGCTGTGTTTAAATGACCTTACAGTACAAAACTTTAATAAAAACAAAACTTAATTTCATATTCACGTGCTTTATTTATCTTAAAATGAATAATATTTTCATGTAATATATTCACTGTGTGAATATGGAAATTGCGATGAAACAGAAATTTTATACAATGTTATTCATACTAAGCACATGTGAAAAGTTATGAAATGTTTTATGACAATAAGTAAGTACTGTAGAAATAAAGTTTGAGAGAGGTGTTTCGTACATGACTCACGGTGAGAACGTTCTCTATTTTTAACCATCTCAAATAATGTGCAAGAAAATAGAATAATAAAATGCGATAGTAATAGTTGCTAATACATAGGAGGGGTTAAAGTGAAAAAAACTTTAATTACAGGGTTATTGGTTACAGCAGTATCTACGAGTTGCTTCATTCCTGTAAGCGCTTACGCTGAAGGGGGGCAACCAAAGGTGAAAGTATTAAACGTGCAAAATGTAATTGCTCCAAATACATTATCAAATTCAATTAGAATGTTAGGGTCACAGTCACCACTTATCCAAGCATACGGATTAGTTATTTTGCAACAGCCAGACATTAAGGTAAATGCGATGAGTAGTTTGACGAATCATCAAAAATTTGCAAAGGCGAATGTACGAGAGTGGATTGATGAATATAATCCGAAGCTAATCGACTTAAATCAAGAGATGATGAGATACAGCACTAGATTTAATAGCTATTATAGTAAGCTCTATGAACTAGCAGGAAAAGTAAATGAAGATGAACAGGCAAAAGCAGATTTTACAAACGCATATGGAAAATTACAATTGCAGGTCCAAAGCATTCAAGAGAGTATGGAGCAAGATTTATTAGAGTTAAATCGATTTAAAACGGTATTAGACAAAGATAGTAATAACTTATCAATTAAAGCTGATGAAGCAATAAAAACACTGCAAGGATCAAGTGGAGATATTGTGAAATTAAGAGAAGACATAAAAAGAATTCAAGGGGAAATTCAAGCTGAACTAACTACTATTTTGAATAGACCACAAGAAATTATTAAAGGTTCTATTAATATCGGTAAACAAGTATTTACAATCACAAATCAAACTGCACAAACGAAAACAATCGATTTTGTTTCTATCGGTACGTTAAGTAATGAAATTGTAAATGCAGCAGATAGTCAAACGAGGGAAGCAGCTCTTCGTATTCAGCAAAAACAAAAAGAGCTACTACCACTTATTCAAAAGTTATCACAAACTGAATCAGAGGCAACACAAATTACATTCGTTGAAGATCAAGTAAGTAGCTTTACAGAACTGATTGATCGCCAAATCGCAACTTTAGAAACGTTATTAACGGATTGGAAAGTTTTAAACAATAATATGATCCAAATTCAAGCAAATATTGAAGAAGGCACGTATACAGACAGTAGTTTACTTCAAAAACATTTCAATCAACTTAAAAAAGTAAGTGATGAAATGAATAAGCAAACAAATCAATTTGAAGATTACGTTACAAACGTTGAAGTACATTAAACAGAAAAATAATTAGCGATATAGGGAGAGAAGAAAAATGACAAAAAAACCATATAAAGTAATGGCTCTATCAGCACTTATGGCAGTATTTGCAGCAGGGAATATTATGCCAGCCCATACGTATGCTGCTGAAAGTACAGTGAAACAAGCTCCAGTTCATGCTGTAGCAAAAGCATATAATGATTATGACGAATATTCATTAGGACCAGAAGGCCTTAAAGATGCGATGGAAAGAACAGGTTCTAACGCTTTAGTAATGGATCTGTACGCTTTAACAATTATTAAACAAGGTAATGTTAACTTTGGGAACGTAACGTCAGTTGATACATCTTTAAAAGGTAAAGTGATTCAGCATCAAGATACAGCGAGAGGGAATGCACAACAATGGCTAGATGTATTGAAGCCACAGCTTATTTCAACAAATCAAAATATCATTAATTACAATACGAAATTCCAAAACTATTATGATACTTTAGTTGCTGCGGTTGATGCAAAGGATAAAGCAACTCTTACGAAAGGTCTAACTAGATTATCAAGTAGTATTACTGAAAATAAAGCGCAAGTAGATAAGTTAGTAGAAGACTTAAAGAAATTCCGAAATAAAATGACGTCGGATACTCAAAATTTCAAGGGAGATGCAAATCAAATTACATCTATCTTGGCTAGTCAAGATGCTGGAATTCCGCTTCTGCAAAATCAAATTACAACGTATAATGAAGCAATTAGTAAATATAATGCAATTATTATCGGTTCATCTGTTGCGACAGCTTTAGGCCCAATTGCAATTATCGGTGGTGCGGTTGTAATTGCTACGGGAGCAGGAACTCCGCTAGGAATCGCATTAATTGCAGGTGGAACAGCAGCAGTAGGTGGTGGTACTGCAGGAATCGTCTTAGCGAAGAAAGAGCTTGATAATGCACAGGCAGAAATTCAAAAGATAACAGGACAAGTTACAACTGCGCAATTAGAAGTGGCAGGACTAACGAACATTAAAACACAAACTGAATATTTAACAAACACAATTGATACAGCAATTACAGCGTTGCAAAACATTTCAAATCAATGGTACACAATGGGATCAAAATACAATTCTTTACTTCAAAATGTAGATTCAATTAGTCCAAATGACCTTGTTTTCATTAAAGAAGATTTAAACATTGCGAAAGATAGCTGGAAGAACATTAAAGACTATGCAGAAAAAATCTATGCTGAAGATATTAAAGTAGTAGATACGAAAAAAGCATAATCGAATACGAATCGTTAGAGCGTTAAGTATTGATGAATGAGTTGAAGCTCCTGTTCAGTTGTGAGCAGGAGCTTTTTTATATCCTTATAAAGAGAATGGGTGAAAAGTATGCAGAAAAGATTTTATAAAAAATGTCTTTTAACGATCATGATTGCTGGGGTGGCAACGAGTAATGCACTTCCTTTACATCCTTTTGCAGCGGAACAAAACGTAAAAACATTACAAGAAAATGCAAAAAATTATTCTCTCGGTCCAGCAGGATTCCAAGATGTAATGGCGCAAACGACATCGAGCATATTCGCAATGGATTCATATGCAAAATTAATTCAAAATCAGCAAGAGACTGATTTGAGTAAAATAAGTTCAATTAATAGTGAGTTTAAAGGAAATATGATTCAGCATCAAAGAGATGCAAAAATTAATGCGGCGTATTGGTTAAATAATATGAAGCCTCAAATTATGAAAACGGATCAAAATATTATTAATTACAATAATACTTTTCAAGCGTATTATAATGACATGTTAGCAGCGATTGATCAAAAGGATAGCGGTAAATTAAAAGCGGATTTAGAAAAGTTGTATGCGGATATTTTAAAGAATCAAAATGAGGTAGATGTACTATTAGGGAATTTGAAAGCTTTTCGCGATAGAATGGCGAAAGACACAAATAGTTTTAAAGAGGATACGAATCAATTAACTTCGATTTTGGCGAGTACGAATGCTGGTATTCCAGCTCTAGAGCAACAAATAAATACATATAACGATTCGATCAAAAAGAGTAACGATATGGTGATTGCTGGTGGTGTACTTTGCGTAGCGTTAATAACTTGTCTTGCGGGGGGACCGATGATTGCGATTGCGAAAAAAGATATTGCAAATGCAGAACGAGAAATAGCCAGTTTAAAGAATAGAATTTCTGGATCGCAAGCAGAAGTGGCAATTTTGACAGATGCAAAAAATAAAACAACTAATATGACAGAAACAATTGATGCAGCAATTACAGCACTGCAAAACATATCAAATCAGTGGTATACGGTAGGTGCGAAATATAATAATTTACTACAAAACGTAAAAGGAATCAGCCCTGAAGAATTTACCTTTATAAAAGAAGATTTAAATACAGCGAAAGATAGCTGGAAGGATGTAAAAGATTATACAGAAAAATTACATGAGGGTGTGACGAAATAAACAGTGGACTAGTTCCGCTGTTTATTTTTTTATCCCGTTTTTTGTGAGAGCCGAGCTTGTAATTTTACCCATAAGTTTGCCGTGTGTTTTATCAATGTAACTTTAGGATAATGTTTGGTCAAATTGATACTAATAACCTCGATAAACTCCTGATCACGCTTTTTATATTTAATATTTTAAGTAAAAAAGCTATACTATAGGCAAAACTAAAAATTGGAAAGGAAATACTAGAACATGGAAAATTATTTGTTATTTATCCTCACAGCAATCCTAATCATAATAATGCCTGGTCCCGGTTTTGCCTTAGTTACAAAAAACACTATCTCGCATGGTAAAAATGGTGGGATAAAGACCGTCTTAGGAACGGTATCTGGAATGATGATTCATACAATAATGGCTACACTAGGACTTTCTGCCATCCTAATGAAATTCTCTATGTTATTTACATTTATAAAATATGCTGGGGCTTTTTACTTAATTTACTTAGCTGTAAAGTCAATTAAAAGTGCCTTGTCTAAAAAAGAAGATATGTCAGGTTCAGTGGAAATGAACTCTAAGGATATTGGAACGATTAAAAGTTTTAGACAAGGATTTACCACGGCAATCTTAAACCCAAAAACTGCTGTGTTTTTCCTAAGTTTTCTACCCCAATTTATTGTGAGCAATCAAAGTCATCTCTTCCAATTTCTTTTGTTAGGACTCACATTTACGACTTTGACAGCAATAGGGTATTTACTTTATATCTCACTAATACGTCAATTAAGAACTTTTTTAAGAAAAGAAAAAGTGAACCGTACAATAGAGGGTATTACTGGCACAGTATTATTAGTATTTGGAGTTAGGTTATTTTTCCAAAAATAAATATGTATATGAAAAGAGAAATAATCAATGGTGGTTATTTCTCTTATTCACTTATTCTAAAACTACCATTATAGATTTCTAGAGGTGAGATGATTTTTTGTTGGGTATTTATGTTACTATCACTGTAAAAATTGTGAAGAAATGTACTTAAACTAACGGGGCAGGATAGTTGAATAAGAATAAAAATATTTTTATAAGTTAAATTTATTGAATATCATAAAATATTTATAATTAAACTTTTTTCTAAATCAACACTCGATGGCGAGGTGGTGTTACCTCAAATATAATTATTTTATTTGAAGATTTCATTTTAATTTTTTCAAATCTTTTCATAGGTTGATATACAAAGACGTGTAGTGATAAGCCTATAACTGCAGTAATGTTTAAAATAATACTTATAATCATTAAAGACCATTCTATAACTGGAGAAAAGTATCCGTTCGTACTTAATGTAGAAGAACTTACATCTAGTATTAAAATAACTATTAGTAAAGGTAAGTTTTTAACCAATTTGAATCCCCTCTTTTAAGTTTAATATCTTTATATTATCATATTGCAAAATAAATTATATAATTAATTATAAGATAGTTATCTATGAGAATTTAACTTGTTTTTTCGTTTTGGGGTGTTAAAAAATTCTTAAGTTGATGGGCATGGGATAGCACACCATGCCTATGAACTTAAGAACAGAAACTTACGCTTGAACATAATATCAAATTTAGATGAGCAAAGCTATTTCAAGTGAATAGAATCCACTCTTTAAGAATACATAAAATATATACATACAAGCTTAGTCTGATCACTACATCATTAGTGAAAGTAGGATTCTATAGATTTTGGAGGAAGAGATATGAAAAAAAAGGTTCTCCTGTTTACAGATTTGGGGATTGATGATGCGTTTGCTATACTGTACACTTTTTTTCGTAAAGACATTCAACTTGTAGGAATTGTAGCCGATTATGGAAATGTATCCAGAGAAAATGCAATAAGAAATATTAACTATTTGAAGTACATTGCGGGAAGAGAAGAGATACCCGTATTCCTTGGTGCTTCTGTACCGTTGACAGGTATATTGATTCAGTATTTCCCTGAGGTACATGGAAAAGTCGGATTAGGACCTATCATTCCCCCTGAAATTTCATATCCAGTTTATCCTTTAAATGATATTTATCAAATTATAGAATCAAATTTAGAAGATCTTACAATTATCAATTTAGGAAGACTTTCTTCGCTAGCTACGACTTTTGTGTTGAATTTAGAAACAATGCGAAACGTAAGAGAATGTATTTGCATGGGGGGAGCTTTTTTCTATCCAGGTAACGTAACTGCTGTGGCTGAAGCTAACTTTTACTCAGACCCTTATGCAGCAAACTTAATTCTGCAGCATGCAAAGAACTTGACAATTATTCCTTTAAATGTGACTCAACATGCGATTGTTACACCCGAAATGGTCCAGCAAATCGATGCATTTCATCGGAATACACAGGATCTTGCAGGACTCATCATCAAACCTATGTTAGACTATTATTATAAATTCTACTCTAAGTCTAATCCTGGTATAAGTGGAAGCCCTATGCATGATTTTGTAACAGTGTGGTATTTGCTGAATCAAGAGGCTGTTGGCCTTTCAAGAGTACCCATTAAAGTAATTCCTGATCAAGGAGAAGGATTTGGTCAAAGTATTGCAGACTTTCGTTTTGCTACTAATCCAGGCTATAAAACGCATAATGTAGCTTTTCAGCTTGATTATAAAAGATTCAAGAAGGATATTATGGAAACGTTTTTAAAGAAGAGAGTGTAACAGACTTTATTAACTTCAGATAATAGGGATTATGTGAATGAAATGCCACTTCACTTAACGTACAGGAATTCGACTTTTTTAGGTTAAAATTCGCTTAGCATATAAAACTTCCAAAATGTTGGCTGTATCCCATCACTATCAAGCTAACAAAACAAAATCCCCCTAAAATGAAAAAATCCGCTGACTTCTCAAAGTAATTAACTGTAGTGAAAGAAAATTTTTATTTTGGGGGTACATTAAAACTTTAGCTTGACGGGCAGGGGGTCTCGTCACATAGCTTATCAAGCTAAGAAATTAGTTGTTCTCCAAAACGAAAAAATTAACTAAATCCCCATAAATAACTATAGGAAGATAAAAACACTGTAGCTTTCGAATAAAGTTTGATCAAAATTATGTAGTTGTTTGGTGATAATAAAATTGTTTCATTTATAATAAAATCATTTAAAAATTAATAGAGTTATTCAATTTATTCTGACGGTAATAATAAAGTAATTAAAAAGTGAAAATATTTGTTTGGAAAATACGGTTACTCATTTGCGATATTTACGTACCATGAAACAACTAATTACACTGTCTATAACTGAAATTCTCTTTGATTTCGAATGCTTTACAAACAAAAAAATAGCACGAATGTTCGTATGAAGGTATAATTATAAGTATCTTAAAATCAAAGGAGGTCTTGCCTTATGAGTCAAAGAATTTCCTACTATGATGTTGCACCTGATGGCATGAAAATTATGATGGATATGGAGAAGTACACTAAGAAATCTACAATTAATCGAATTACTAGAGAACTTATAAAGATTAGAGTCTCTCAAATTAACGGTTGTGCTTTCTGCATGGATATGCATACATCAGATGCCCGTAAGATAGGTGAAACCGAACAACGAATTTATTGCTTGAATGCTTGGAATGAATGTGATTTTTATACACCTGAAGAGAAAGTTGCTCTTGAACTATCTGAGCATATTACTCTAATTCCCACTAAAAGAGTTCCTGAAGACCTATATAAGCGAGTACGTGAACACTATGACGAGAAACAATATGTTGACCTTGTTCTGGTAATTAATCAAATCAACAGTTGGAATAGAATTTCTATTGCAATGGGAAATACAGCAACTAAAAAATAATTGCTCTCAACGAACGGTAAATAAGAATAAAATTAAAGATGTTTAAAAATCACAATACAATTGTTTCATTTTTCTTTATTACGCAGTTATCATAAACTGTAACATAACCAAATTTTTGAAATTTATTGGTTCATCCTTTATAGCTTTTATAATAATATTATCTTGAAACACGAAGGGACTGAACTATGCGCAGATATCAATATCTTGACCCCAAAATAAAAACATAATGGAGGTAAAAATATTGATTACAGAACTACAAACCGAAAGATTAGTTTTAAGAAAAATGAAAGTATCAGACTCAGCTAGCATGTTTACAATTTGGGCGGATCCAGAAGTTACAAAATTTATGAATATCAATAGTTTTACTGATGAAAGCCAAGCGGTAGATATGATTGAAATGCTTGATAAGTTATCTCGGGAAAACAGAGCTATTCGTTATTCAATAATTGAATTAGAATCAAATGAAATTATCGGTTCTTGTGGTTATAATTCATTTGATTTCAAAAACGCCAAAGCAGAAATTGGTTACGATATTAGTAAAGCTTTTTGGGGTAAGGGGTATGCGCCAGAAGCCATTCTCTCTTTAATGGATTATGCGTTTAGTACTTTAGAATTCAATAGAATAGAAGCAAAAGTTGAATCTGAAAACATCAATTCAATAAAAGTCTTACAAAAGTTAAACTTTACATTCGAAGGGACAATGAGAAAGTGTGAAAAATCTAATGAAAAGTTTATTGATCTAAGTATTTATTCAAAATTAGTAACAGATTAGCTTATATTACTTAGCCTACATTCCTTAAAATGTAGACTATTAAATAACCTCGAAGCATCCTTAATTGCTATTAATTGAAAGTGAGGGCTACGGCTCTCTTTTTTAATTCACAATTTCTAGTACAATTGAAATAATTAAGAAACGTATAGAGTAATCCGTCCGATCTTAACCACTGAAGAAAAATTAACAGAGGAAGAGATCATGAACTTTGCTGTTGAAATGAGGGAAAAGAAATAGAAGGACACAACTATATAATAAGAAAAATCTAGAAGATACGTAATATTTAAAAATGAACCGTCTCATAAAGAACATGTAGTAATTTCTACGTGTTCTTTTTTAATAAAAATGAAAGTAAACTGTTAAATAAAAATTTACTTTCAATGTCATACAAGAAGAACAAAAAATAAGTCGTCTTTTGCTCTTAACAGGGTCTTACCAGCAGCATCCGTTACTTTAGAAACACTCCTATGAGATATAATTATTGATGGTACTTTTTAGGTGATATACTGGAGGTAGATTACTCATCTAATGATGAAGGGAGGTTTACGCGTATGGAAGTAACATTTACAGTAAGTAAATGGGATGAAAAGCCAGTCAATGAAACTAGAAAAGATTTCCCTATTAATATTGCCCATGTCGAATATGATATTGACGGTGAATTAAAAGGAAAAGCTTTTGTTGAATATTTATTATATTATTTAGAATCAACTATAGATGATGGTCACTTGGCTACTGCTAAAATTTCTGGATTTTTACATTTCGAAGGAATTTATAAGGGAAAACGAGGGACATTTATAGCTATAGAGCAAGGGATATTTGATAAAGGAAATCTAGATTCCCCTGCAACAATCATCAAAGCTACTGGTGAATTAGAAAGCCTGAAAGGGTCCTATAATTATAAGTTTACAGGTCAAACCAGTAAAATGATTCTAGACTTTGAATTCTAACAAAATATCTTATAATTTAGCAAAAAGGGCATCCACTGTAATACCAGGAATGTCCTTTTTTAAACTAAATTATACCGAAAAACAAGACTCGAAATTTTCAATGGGAGGAAATGATATGAGGATCACGATACAAGAATATGTGGTCAATGAAATAGATTCAGGACCATATGGAATAACCGTAGGAAAAGACGGAGCATTGTGGTTTACGGAACAGAAAGGGAATCGAATTGGTAGAATAAATGCTACTGGTGAAATAAATTCTTTTCCCATTCCGACAGCAAATGCAGGAGCTATGTCAATTATCTCGGACCAGACCGGTGACTTATGGTTTACGGAATATAACTCAAGCAAGATCGGTAAAATGTCGATGAACGGTCTTTTTGAAGAATATGTACTCCCTACAACGAACGCTGCACCTTTTGGCATAACGGAAGGCCCAGATGGAGCAATATGGTTTACAGAAATGAATAATGGTAGGATCGGAAGAATAACAAAGTCAGGGGAAATCACCGAGTTTGAATTGCCTAACTCCAAATCATTTCCCTCTTTTATTACTCTGGGATCAGACGGTGCATTATGGTTTACACAGAATCAGAACAATAGGATTGGGAGAATAACCACTAAAGGTGAGGTCAAAGAATATCCAATCCCAACACCCAACTCCGGGCCAGTTGGAATTGCGAGCGGCCCAGATGGAGCAATATGGTTTGTGCAAATCATAGGCAATAAAATTGGTAGAATTACGTTCGAAGGTGAGATCAAAGAATTTGTTATACCGACGCCGAACGCTCGTCCTCATGCCATAATACCTGGGAAGAACAGAGATCTTTGGTTCACAGAATGGGGAGGTAACCAAATCAGCCGTATTACAGTTGAAGGAGTTATTACGGAATATACGATACCTACAAATAATGCAGAGCCACATGGTATCACGTTTTGTCCGGATGGCGATCTTTGGTTCGCTGAAGAGTGTAATCAAATTGGACGTCTAACAATCATTACGTAATAGGGATATCGTCCATCGCTATCAAGCTCAGAAAAGTAAATATCCCATCACCATCAAGTTAAGAATTTGGTTGCTCCCCAAAACGAAAAAATGTGCTTTTTTGTTACAAGTAGCACAAAATTTCGTTCTGGGGGTACTATAAAATTTTAGCTTGATGGCGATGGGGTCTCGCCATCAAAACGTGAATTTCGCACGCTAAGGAATTTCTATATTAAAAAACTTGGCTTTACCGTACGTTAAGGAAGTTCCATAAACGATATTTAATGTTTGTTATTGTTACTACAGAAAGAACAAAAAGAATGAATTAAATATGAATCGATTTATCCCGCTATTTGCGGGCAGTAAGACTCCCACCTCAAAATTCGGCGAATACGAGGGAGTTAGGTGGGAGTCGGACTGCCCGTAAAAGCCCGATTGGTGAGGGCTAATAATCAGTGGGGGATGAACAAAATCCCCACTGATTAAAGTTTCACTTTATCTGATTCAAGATCATTTGTATCGAGTGTATGAAGCTAAAAAATAAAAGTTTCATTGTAAATCCTAAGTGGAGTAGAAGTTTAGGTTGATAAATAAGGGAGTCGAATTTTTTTGCATAAAGCTGTATAATGCTTGTAACGAAAAGGAAATACAGGAAAGGATATGTAATGAGTTACTATGGATAAGGATAAACAACAATTAAGCGTTGAAGTTGCAAGATTATATTATCAATCAGATTATAGTCAGCAAGAAATTGCTAATAAATTAAATATTTCAAGACCGACGATTTCTAGATTATTGAAGTATGCGAAAGAAAAAGGATTTGTTCAAATTAGTATAGCTGATCCATTTGCTGACTTAGATAACGTTGGGAATTTACTTAAAGAAAAGTATAACCTGTTAGAAGCGCATGTCGTATTTTCTCCAGTACCAGAATATGCAACGATTACGGAGTATATTAGTAAATATGCAGCTGAGTATATGGAAAAGACAGTGAAAACTGGTGATATCGTTGGTGTAAGCTGGGGAATGACGATGTATGAAATCGCTAGAAAAATCGTACCGCAACATGTGAAAGGTGTAGAGGTTGTCCAGTTAAAAGGTGGCATTAGTCACTCAAGTGTAAATACATATGCGAATGAAACGATCGCGTTATTTGCAGATGCTTTTCAAACGACGCCAAGAAATCTACCTCTTCCAGTTATATTTGATAATGCGGTGACAAAAGAATTAGTGGAGCAAGATAGACATATTCATCACATTATTGAAATGGGGAAACAAGCAAATATTGCAATTTTCACTGTTGGAACAGTGCGTGATGAAGCGTTATTATTCCGATTAGGATATTTAGATAAGGATGAAACGAACATTTTGAAAGAACAAGCTGTCGGTGACATTTGTTCACGTTTCTTTGATGGAGACGGAAATATTAGTAGCGAAGAAATTAATAAGCGTACAATTGGAATTGAGTTAGAGGAACTTAAATTAAAGAAACGTTCTATTTTAGTTGCAGGTGGTAATAGAAAAATAAAAGCAATTGACGGTGCGTTACGTGGCGGGTATGCAAATGTACTAATTATAGATCAGCATACAGCGAAAGAATTGTTACATTATCAAAAAGGTTAGAAATAAAAGGCTTTCTCAAAATATTAATATTTTGAGAAAGCCTTTTATTTTTAGTATGAATAAATCAATGTGTAGTACCTTGTAAAGTATTTGTAAGGAACGCTCTTTGATTGATCTCCTTTTTCAAAAATTAGTGAGTTAGCCATAATATCTCTATCTACAAAACTCCAGCCATCTTGCTCCATCATATCGATAAAAGGTTCCATTTTTCCGCGCTTTACTAAGTAGGGGTATTGATTATCTATCGGTTCTACTTCCACCATTTCTTTATCTTGAATAACCATCTTAGACATAGCTAAAGCAAATGGAACTGGGTTTCCTTCTTGGAAAATAACATCCCTTTTATAAAAAATAAATAAGGATAGTGAGGTGCATACTAGCAATGTGAATATAAAGAATTTTGACTTAAACAAGTGGTTCACATCCTTTATTTACAAGCTTATACTACTTTCAATGTATTACTAGAAATTCCCTTCTAAAAAAGAGTGAACAAAAGTTCAAAAGTGTATTTACATTTGTTCAACTAAGAGTTAGAATGAAGTTGTTAAAAGATATGAGGAGTGAAGATAATGAACATTGCAAAGTTAATTGACCATACAATTTTAAAACCAAATTCTACAAAAGAAGATGTTATGAAAATAATCGAAGAGGCAAAGCAATACAAATTTGCTTCAGTTTGTATTAATCCTACATGGGTAAAGCTAGCTGCTGAAGAATTAGCTGGACATGATGTAGACGTTTGTACTGTAATCGGTTTCCCATTAGGAGCAAGCACTACTGAAACAAAAGCATTCGAAACAAAAGATGCTATCGCAAAAGGTGCAACTGAAGTTGATATGGTAATCAACGTAGGTGCTTTAAAAGATGGCGACAATGAGTTCGTTGAAAAAGACATTTATGAAGTAGTACAAGCAGCAAAAGGAAAAGCTCTTGTAAAAGTAATCATTGAAACTTGCCTTCTAACAGATGAAGAAAAAGTTCGTGCTTGTGAATTATCAGTAAAAGCTGGCGCTGATTTCGTAAAAACTTCAACTGGATTCTCAACTGGCGGAGCAACTGCAGAAGATATCGCATTAATGCGTAAAACAGTTGGACCAAACGTTGGCGTGAAAGCATCTGGCGGCGTTCGTACACGTGAAGATGCAGACAAAATGGTAGAGGCTGGAGCTTCTCGCGTTGGAGCAAGTGCTAGTGTTGCAATCGTATTAAATGATGCAAAAGGTGCTACAGATAATTACTAATTAATAAAGTGTGAAAAGCAATAGATACACGTTTAAAGTAAAGTGTATCTATTGCTTTAACAATTGAAAAGAATGTAAGCGGATACGAATGGGAGGAGACGGCTTATGAAATACTTAATCGGTGTTTTAGGCCTCGTATTGATTTTAGGTATCGCTTGGCTTGCTAGTAATGATAGAAAGAAAGTCAAATATCGCCCAATCATAACGATGGTTATATTACAATTCATTTTGGGGTTTTTATTATTAAATACAAGCGTAGGGAATATATTAATTAGCGGAATAGCAGATGGTTTTGGAGAATTATTAAAATATGCCGCTGATGGTGTGAATTTCGTATTTGGTGGATTAGTAAATCAAAAAGAGTTTTCATTCTTTTTAAGTGTATTAATGCCAATCGTATTTATATCAGCTTTAATAGGTATTTTGCAACACATTAAAGTATTACCTATTATTGTGAAATCTATCGGTCTAGTATTAAGTAAAGTAAATGGGATGGGGAAACTCGAATCATATAACGCGGTAGCTTCTGCGATTTTAGGACAATCTGAAGTGTTTATTTCAGTTAAGAAACAACTAGGATTATTGCCAGAGAAAAGAATGTATACATTATGTGCATCTGCAATGTCTACAGTATCTATGTCTATCGTTGGATCATATATGGTGTTATTAAAACCGCAATATGTTGTAACCGCTTTAGTGCTTAACTTATTCGGTGGCTTCATTATTGCTTCTATCATTAACCCGTATGAAGTTACTGAAGAAGAAGATATGTTAGAAGTACAAGAAGAAGAGAAAAAGACATTCTTTGAAGTATTAGGGGAATACATTATAGATGGATTTAAAGTTGCGATTACAGTAGCAGCTATGTTAATTGGTTTCGTTGCCCTTATCGCATTCATTAATGCAGTATTTAAAGGTGTAATCGGTATCTCATTCCAAGAAATTCTTGGTTATGTATTTGCACCATTTGCATTTATTATGGGTGTTCCATGGCATGAAGCAGTTAACGCAGGGAATATTATGGCGACAAAACTTGTATCAAATGAATTTGTTGCGATGACAGATTTAGCACAAGGAAACTTTAATTTCTCAGATAGAACGACAGCGATTATATCTGTATTCTTAGTTTCATTTGCAAACTTCTCTTCAATTGGAATTATTGCTGGGGCAGTTAAGAGCTTAAATGAAAAACAAGGGAATGTAGTCGCAAGATTTGGTTTGAAATTACTTTTCAGTGCAACGTTAGTAAGTTTCTTATCAGCAACAATCGTTGGCTTATTATTTTAACAGATTCATATAATATAAAAAGGAATGGTGATTACAATGAGAATGGTAGATATTATTGCGAAAAAACGTGATGGAAAAGAATTAATGACTGAAGAAATCAAATTCTTTATTAATGGATATACAGATGGAAGTATTCCTGATTATCAAGCGAGTGCACTTGCAATGGCAATTTTCTTTAAAGATATGACGGATCGTGAACGTGCAGATTTAACGATGGCAATGGTTGAGTCTGGAGAAACAATCGACTTATCAGCAATTGAAGGCATTAAAGTAGATAAGCATTCAACTGGCGGTGTTGGTGATACAACAACATTAGTATTAGGACCATTAGTTGCTGCTTTAGATGTACCAGTAGCAAAAATGTCTGGTCGTGGTTTAGGACATACGGGCGGGACAATTGATAAATTAGAAGCGGTAGAAGGATTCCACGTTGAAATTACGAAAGAACAGTTCATTGATATTGTAAACCGTGACAAAGTGGCTGTTATCGGACAAACAGGAAACTTAACACCTGCTGATAAAAAGATTTATGCATTACGTGATGTAACAGGAACAGTAAATTCAATTCCTCTAATTGCAAGTTCAATTATGAGTAAAAAAATTGCAGCTGGTGCTGATGCAATCGTACTTGATGTAAAAACAGGTGCGGGTGCATTTATGAAAACCGAAGAAGATGCAAAAGAATTAGCTCATGCAATGGTACGTATCGGAAATAATGTTGGACGTCAAACGATGGCAGTAATTTCAGATATGTCACAACCTCTTGGTTTTGCTATTGGTAACGCTCTAGAAGTGAAGGAAGCAATTGATACTTTAAAAGGCGAAGGTCCAGAAGATTTAACAGAATTAGTACTTGTATTAGGAAGCCAAATGGTCGTACTTGCGAAAAAAGCAAATACATTAGAAGAAGCTCGTGAAATGCTAATTGAAGTGATGAAAAATGGAAAAGCAACTGAGAAGTTTAAAGAGTTCTTAAGCAACCAAGGCGGAGACAGCTCAATTGTAGATAATCCAGAAAAAATGCCACAGGCGAAGTATGTAATTGATGTACCTGCAAAAACTTCAGGTGTGATTTCAAACATTGTTGCAGATGAAATCGGTATCGCAGCTATGTTATTAGGTGCAGGTCGTGCGACAAAAGAAGATGAAATCGATTTAGCGGTAGGATTAATGTTACGTAAAAAAGTTGGCGATGCAGTAAAAGAAGGCGAGCCGTTCGTAACGATTTATGCAAATCGCGAAAATGTAGAAGATGTAAAAGCAAAAATCTATGAGAACATTTCTATCGCTGAAACAGCAGTGGCTCCTAAATTAGTTCATACAGTTATTACTGACTAATCATAATTACATTTACTTTGAGGAGGAAATAATATGGATAAGAAAAAATATATCGAAGAAGCAAATAAGATGTTATCGAAAGCGTATATTCCGTATTCTAAATTTCCTGTTGGTGCAGCGCTAGTTACAAAAGAAGGTAAAATCTATACTGGTTGTAATATAGAAAACGCTTCTTACGGTTTATGTAACTGTGCAGAAAGAACAGCAATATTTAAAGCAGTATCAGAAGGTGAGCGCGACTTTAGTTACTTAGTCATTACAGGAGAAACTGACGGACCTATTTCACCATGTGGTGCTTGTAGACAAGTTATTGCTGAATTTTGTGATCCGAAAATGCCAGTTTTACTAACAAATGTAAAAGGCGATGAAAAAGAAGTGACTGTAGAGCAGTTACTGCCTGGTGCCTTTTCAATTGAAGATTTAAAATAAGTTAAAAGGCCATTCCACAATTAATAGTTGTGGAATGGCCTTTTTTATTTTCAATAATAGAATGTAATAATCTGTTCATATTCCGTTCATAAACTTTGCGTAAAATGATTGCAGTGAATATGGAAAGTGACGATATAAATTGTCGTTCTACAGCAGGAGGAATATGATGAAGAAATTATATAATGCAGCATTCATTTACTTAATTATTGGTTTATTATCAGGTGTATTTGCAAGAGAGTATACGAAAGCGCAAGGCATTAAAGGATCCACTATGTTGCAATTAGTGCATACACACGTATTAGTGCTCGGCTTTGTATTCTTTTTGGTCGCTTTAGCTCTATTTAAAGTATTTAATGTCCGTGAAACAAAAAGTTTTCGTGCGTGGTTTGTTGTTTATAATGTAGGATTAATTTTTACTATTGCTACAATGGTATTTAGAGGTATTCTACAAGTAAATGGAACTGACTTTAATGGTTTAAGCCATATGGCTGGATTAGGTCATGTCATTATAAGTGTTGGGCTCGTTTGGTTTATGATTTTGCTCAAAAAATCTTTTAAATAGATAGGAGTGGAGAGTATGAGTTTAGCACTTTTATCAAGTATAGTAGCGGTTTGTATGGCCGTTGGAGTTATGTTTCTTCGCTTTAAGTCAGCGAAAAAACCGGTAACGAAAAAGAAAATTATATTACCGCCAATTTTTATGAGCACTGGTGCAATGATGTACTTCTTACCAGAGTTTCGATTAACGTCTTTAGAAATAGTAGAGGCAATTAGCGTAGGACTTATTTTCTCTATATTTCTTATTAAAACATCTAAGTTCGAAATAAGAGGCGAAGACATATATATGAAACCATCAAAAGCGTTCATATTTATTTTAGTTGGTTTATTAGCTGTCCGGGTAGCATTAAAATCATATTTAAGTCAGTCGATTGATTTAACCCAATTAAGTGGAATGTTTTTCTTACTCGCTTTTGCGATGATTGTATCGTGGAGAATTGCGATGTATCGCTCGTTTACTAAATTAGAAAAGACAATAAAAAGAGCTGGAATTTCTATATAGGAATTTCAGCTCTTTTTATGTTTTATAAGATTGTTTTTTTAGCTTTGATTTCATTTGCTTAATTTTAAACGTATTTGAGCATCTTGTAATGCAACTGGTGTAACGTTAAGACCATTTTGATCAACGATTTTTGTGTTTAATAAAATGGAATCTAAGCTCCCGCGAAATGTTTTTGTATAGTTTTGACGCAACATTTGTTGTTCTTGTTTTTCATCAACTGTTAATCCAGATGTTCTTTCTTTTTTTGATAATTCGTTAATACGGAATAAAATGTTTTGCATTTTGTTCACCTCTTACTTTAAATTAAATTAGTTGCTTACTAATTTATAGTTATTTTAACTTTTTCATATGAATATGTCAAGAAGGGTAAAAGAAAAGTAGACACCCGTATTACAGTAAGTGGGTGTCTACAAGGAAAATATAAAGTTTAGCTTAATTCATGTAAGTGACTAACAAGTTCTTCTGTTTTAGAAAAGAATGGAGAATGATCAGCTTCCAAAGTAATGATTTTCACACAAGGAGTTTCTGTATTCATTCGGCGCTGAAAATCAATCGGAATTGCTCTATCTAGAGTTGTTTCGATATAAATACGATTTACAGTTCCAAAGTTCTCTTCTGATATTTTCAGCTCTTTTTGGAACGGTCCTAGTGGTTGAGGACGCATTTGATTAAAAGATGCTCCTTTAATAGAACCGTCTTCTGTAGCATTTAAAAATGTTTGTTCAATCAACTCTGGTATAAGTTCTGCGGTTATGTCATTCTCATTTATAGAGAATTGTGGGCCAGCTTCTCCGTCTAACTTACTACCAAGACTTTCTCCATTTTGTGGCAAGAATGCACAAAGATATACTAATTTATCGATTTTATTTGGTATAAGCTCAGCGGTTTGAGTGATCACAATTCCACCCATACTATGTCCAACAAGAATAACTTTTTCATTTTGTTGATTTATAATAGTTGTTACTGCATTAACATAGGAATCTAATGTTATATTTTGTGATGGAGTTGTATCTTTCCCACTTCCAGGTAAGTCTAGTGTAATAACTGTATGTCCGAAAGCCTCTAGTTGAGGTTTTACTAAATCCCATGCCCATTCACCTTGCCATGCTCCATGTACTAAAACGTAAGTACTCATTTAATCAACACTCCTCTAATGTTTATATGTTTATTTTTTCGTAATATTGATGATGTATAATTAGTGTATATGAAGTGGATTGATAAATATAATGAAGCTTATTTATAGATGATATAAATAACTTTTATATAAGGAGAACAGAATGAACGTTTTTGATTTTAAAGTTTTTAAATACGTGGCTCGTTTGAACAGCATTAGTTTAGCAGCTAAGGAGTTACATATGACACAGCCGGCTATAACTCATATCGTAAACAAATTAGAGAAACGATATGCTATAACATTATTTGATCGCTCTAGACAAGGAACTGTTTTAACTGAAAATGGAAAAGAATTTTTAGTTTGTGTAGATCGACTTCTAATGGAGTATGAAAACCTTGAAGAAACAGCTTTACAATTAAAAAATAATAACTTGTATAAGATTGTATTAGCTACATATCCTTCAGTTACTGTATATTGTTTGGCGGAGTGTATCGAACTAGGTAATTTTGATCAAAGTCAGTATGTGCTTGCAGTTCGAGAAGGAAGCTATCAAGAAGTGTTAGATTGGCTGTCTTCTGGAAGTGCAGATTTTTCTATTTCTATAAAAGAAAATTTAATACCAGGATTTCATTATGATGTAATTGGTGAAGATCCGTATGTTATGGTTTCTTCTAAGTCAGTTCCATCAGGTCTTACAATGAAAGAGTTGAAAAATTATCCTTTTATAATGCCGCTCTCTGGTTGTAAAGAAGTACTTGAACCATATTTGATGAAAAATGAAATAGTAGTTAATAAAGTGATGGAATCAGAGACAATTAGTTCGGCGTTAGCACTGGCTTTACAAGTTAAAGGAATAACAATCGTTCCATTATCAGGACTTCATAAACAAATTATTCATGACTTCATCGTGCAACCGATAGAAATTAAAATTCCACGACAACTTATTATGCAATGGTCACCTAAAAAAGAAAATGACGCACTGTTTCTGGCGTTTGTTACGAATTTACTAAGCCAACTACAACAAAAGAAAAAATGAATAAAATGATACAAAAGGTAAGCTCATTTCACTGAAGCTTACCTTTTGTGTGTATTACCAATATAGGACAGTATCATAAAGCCCGATTAATATAAGGAGAACACCGGCTATACGCTGAATGTTTTTTCCTATTTTTCGGCTCTTTTTCAGTAAAGTCCCATTTAATCCAAGGTAGGAGATGATGAACATAAGTACAACGATAGGTAGAGCAGTTCCTATCGAAAAGAATGTCGGAAACAAGTATCCATAATTAGATGAGAAAGATAAAGGGATTAACGTTCCGAAAAATAGAACGAACATAGTCGGACAGAAGGCTAAGGAAAAGAGAATCCAAGTAAAAATGAGCCAACCTCATTTTGTTTTCGTATAAATTTGATCGAGAAGAAACTTCTTCCTTTTATAATACCTGCCAACATTAGCCCCATTAAAATTAATAAAGGTCCAATTATTTTTCGTAACCATGGGAAATACAAAGTTAATATTTGCTGAATCTCTTTTCCTAAGAACCATACTAATAGTCCAAGTGTCGTAAAAGCTATTATTTTTCCTAAAATAAATAACAATATATGTTTCCATACATGTCCCCATACATGTCCCTTTTGTAAAGATTGATTGCCATAAAGTGAAACTTTAATCAGTGGGGGGGGGTGTTCATCCCCCACTGATTATTAGTTGAACCAATCGGGCATTAACGGGCAGTTGATATCCCACCTAACTTCTTTGTACTATCCGAATTTTGAGGTGGGAGTTTTACTGCCCGTTAATGCGGGATAAAGTGTAATAGCGCTAATGTTTCCTGTTAATTGGCAAGGAGAAAGGGTACCTACAATGCCTAATAAAAACGCAAATAAAAGAGGAATTGATTTCGTAGCATTCGCGATATCCATTAAAGGAGACATGAGTTGATAACTCCACTCGCTAACTGTTGAAAACACGTTATATTCACCTTTCTAACTAGTTATATTGTAATGTTCCATTTTTAGTAATCTGCTTCCACGTTTTACCGTCATCCATAGAAAGAAAGACATTTGCTTTCATTGTAGCAAAAACTATTTCAGCTGAATTTTGAGGATTTTGTGATATGTACATAATTGTATCTTTAGAATCTAAAGATGGAATCTGTAAGTTTGTTTCTTCATTTGTAGCAATTGATTTTTTCGTAATTAGTTGTTCAGTTTGCTTATTAATAGGGGCATAGATAATGTCTTCATTACTTAATGTAACTGCGGTCGATTCAACTGGTTTAGAAAATAGTTCAAATGTATTTCCATAATCTGTAGACAAATATACACCGTCTTTAGCACTTACCGCGACTACACTAGATTGATCTGGATGTGCTGAAAAGGAATGGATTGTACTTGAAAGACCGTTTAATTTACTATTTTTCCAATCTTGTCCGTTGTTCGTACTGAAATAAAAACCATGTTGTAATTTAGAATTTGGACGCTCATTGTATAAATAAATTGCTTCCGTATTATATCCGACAGCAAGGTTATGAAAATCAGATTCTCCATAAAACGCTAGCTTTTCGAGGGTATTACCGCCATCAGAACTTTTCATTAACCCTAAAGGATTTTTTAAATTTGCACCTGGTTCAGGATGACCGCTGGCAACGAATCCATTCTTTGTTGGCTGAAATCCCATGTAATCATGTAGCTCAGTCGTAGTTTCAAACCATTTACCATTTTGATAAACTTTTATACCACTGTGAGTTGCGATAGAAACCCCAGGCATATTTCCCGCGTAGCCAATTCCATGAATGTGCTCGATTTTTCCAGATGTAATTTCTTTATAGAAGTTTTGCGGAATCGTAGTTGCTGTTTCTTTATTTTTTGGCTGAGATTGCACCGTTTCTTTTTTAGCTGGTGCTGTTTCAGCATTGCTAGAACATCCTGTAATTATTAATAAAGAAGTAATTGCTAACCCTGTTGCTACATAATGTTTCACTTTTGTAGACTCCTTTCCATATATATGAGATTTTAAGTATATGGAATAAATGTCAAGAAATTGTGGAGTGGTATGCATAATTTAGAGTGGAAGGGGCCCTAGTAATGAAGATTTTCTTTTCTCTATGAGCACTATTAATTGACGAAAAATTATAACAATAATAGAATGAATTATATTGGATAATTAGTTTCAAAATTATACATAGAACGCTAGGGGGATTATTATGAAATCAACATTTTTTGCTCAAAATAGAGAACGATTAGTAAACACATTACCGGATGAATCTATTACTATTTTATTTGCTGGGCAAGCACCTCATATGTCAGCCGATGCACATTATAAATTTGTGCCGAATCGAAATTTTTACTATTTAACGGGAATCGATGAGCCAAATGTTATTTTCATGTTGAAAAAGTTTGGAAATAGTGTGGAAGAAACTCTTTTCATTGAAAAATCAGATCCAGTAATGGAAAAATGGGACGGTAAAACAGTTTCTAAAGAAGATGCAGAACAAATTTCAGGCATAAAAAAAGTTGTATATATAGAAAGCTTTGAGAAGACAATGGCAAATACACTTTTCACAGAAAATGTGAAGCATCTGTATTTAGATTTAGAGCGTCGTGAGTGGAAGGGTACTGAGACGAAAACGTTAGCGTTTGCTAAATATGTAAGAGAACAGTATCCACACGTTTTAATTGGTAATGTATATCCGCATATTTGTGAATTACGAGTGTTTAAAACGGAAGAAGAAATTGAAATCATTAAAGAAGCGATTGCTGTAACTAAAGAGGGTATTTATAACGTGCTGAAGCATGCAAAAGCAGATGTGATGGAATATGAATTAGAAGCTCATTTTGATTTTACGCTTAAATCATCTGGAATTAAACATCATGCATTCAATACAATTTTGGCGAGTGGTAAAAATGCTACAGTCCTTCATTATGAAGATAATGATGCACAAATTCAAAATGGTGATTTAGTGCTGCTCGATTTAGGTGCTCAAAAAGATTACTACAACGCTGATATTAGTTACACATTCCCAGCTAGTGGAACATTCTCTAGTCGCCAAAAACAAATATATAATATAGTGTTAAAAGCATTGAAAGAAACAACTGAGCTTCTTAAGCCAGGATTAAAGTTTACTGCATTAAATGAGCACACAAAAAAGGTACTGGCAGAAGAGTGTAAAGCTATTGGTTTAATTCAAGAAGATGAGGAACTATCTAAATATTATTATCACGGCGTGAGTCATTTCCTAGGTTTAGATACTCATGATGTAGGAACATACAAAGATAGAGTATTAGAAGAAGGTATGGTCATTACGATTGAACCAGGTCTATATATTGAAGAAGAATCAATTGGGATTCGTATTGAAGATGATATTCTTATCACAAAAGACGGGTATGAAAACTTGTCAAAAGATATCATTAGAACAGTTGAAGAGATTGAAGAGCTTATGAGAGAAAATAATGTAAATGTAAAAGAAGATGAAGTTGTTACGAAATAATAATTAGAAGAGGCGCTCAATTTTGGGCGTCTTTTTATTTGGACCATTTTAAACCTCCATATTTTCTTGAAAATTGTCTTCTATAATAATCTTGAAAAAGAAAAAGGAGGGATTTTCAATGAAGAGATTTGTATTAACAGCAGTTACAGTCTCCGTAATATCTTTAATTGCTGCATGTTCTGCGACCACAAATACAACAAATGATCATAAAAATATGGACGATAAAAAAACAACACAGACTGAAACGGCTACAAAACCATTGAAAGTTGTAAAAGGGCCAGAAGTTACTTTAGTAGCGAAAGAAGAAAAGCAAAAGCTAAGTAACGGTGTTATTGTTCCAGTCTGGACATTTAATGGCTCATCCCCAGGTCCAGAAATCAGAGTGAAAAAAGGTGAAAAGGTTAAAGTGACATTAAAAAATGAATTATCTGCACCAGTATCTATTCATTGGCATGGGTATCCTGTCCCAAATAACATGGATGGAATTCCAGGTGTGACGCAAGATGCGGTTGAACCTGGAAAGAGTTTCACCTATGAATTTGAAGCGAACGTACCAGGAACATATTGGTATCATTCGCATCAAGATTCTGTGAATCAACTAGATAGAGGTTTATATGGTACTCTCATTGTAGAAGATACTAATGAAAAATATGATAAAGATTACACATTAATGTTGGATGAATGGGTTACAGATAAAGAAGAAATTAATAAGCAGTTAAAAGAAATGACAAAAGGGCCAACAGGTAATAAATCTAAGGGTAATGAAAATACGAAAAAGAATGATGATATGAAAGGCATGGATCATTCCGGTATGGACAGTGATAAAAAAGACTCTAGTAATATGGCAGGAATGGACCATGGAAATATGAAGATGGAAGGTCATGATATGAGTATGTATGACTTATTCACAATCAATGGTAAAAGCGGAGATTTAGTAGAGCTGTTAAAAGTGAATGAAGGGGATAAAGTTCGTCTTCGACTCGTTAATGCTGGTTATCTATCACATGATATACATGTTCACGGTCATGATATAAAAGTAATTGCGACAGATGGTCAACCAATTAACGATCCAAAAGTTATAAAAGACAAAGTAATTTCAATCGCACCGGGTGAACGTTATGATATTGAATTTACAGCTAACAATCCTGGGAAATGGTACGTTGAAGACCATTCAGAAAGTAAAGGTGCAAAAGGAATGAAAGCTATTATTGAATATGATGGCAGCAAAGAGATGAAAGACAAAGCAGATGAAAAAGAAAAATTACCGAAATTAGATATGACGAAATATGGTGCTAAAAAATTAGGTAGTTTCACGTTAAATCAACAGTATATTGCCACATATAATATGGACTTGAATGCGCAAATGAATGGAAATGAAATGGTATATACAATTAACGGAAAGGTATTCCCAGATATTGACCCAATTTCAGTGAAAAAGGGTGACTTAGTAAAAGTAAAATTAGTAAATCGCTCTAAAGCGGACGATCATCCGATGCATTTACACGGTCATTTCTTCCAGGTGTTAAGTAAAGATGGAAAACCGGTAGAAGGTTCTCCAATTGTGAAAGACACTTTGAACTTAAAACCAGGAGAAGAATATGAAGTAGCCTTTGTAGCAGACAATCCGGGTGAATGGATGTTCCACTGTCATGATTTACACCATGCTTCAGCGGGGATGGTAACAGAAGTGAAATATACAGATTATAAATCTGATTATGTTCCAAACCCTAACATTCCTAATAAGCCAGAATAATATGAAGCAGTTATCCTATGGATAGCTGCTTATTCATTTTCGTTGCAAGTGTTAATGCATATGTTGATCGTGCCCAGATGAAGATGGGGGAGTATGATCGGGGAATGTCACGAACACGGCAACGATAATTACCACACTAATTGAAAGTAATAATAAAAAACGCCGTTGGATAAAAGTAGAAAAGGTTTCTGATAAAAGTTGAATTATACATGACATAGTTATTGTTATAGTAAGTAAAAGACTAATGAACAGTATACTGTGAGCTTGTTGAGCGTTTAACATTTCTGTAATCATTGCTCCCATCATACTTGCCATTAATCCAGAAAACATTCCTTCTAAAGCGGTAAATAGGTGAAACCGTAGACCGACTAAAAAACCGATACAACTACTAATCAAAATCGCAAGCAAAGTAGAATATAGTAATTCACCTTTAAAAAGAATACCTAAATAAAAACCGATACTTAAACCGATACACATACTAAAAGACATAATAAATACCATATACTCCATTAGGGTACCCTTGCGTTTAGATATATATGATGTAATAAGAATCGAGATACAACAAAGTGTTAAGGCAGTTAACGTATAAGCGAACATCATGATACCTCCCTGTCCTATCATTCACTTCATCATATGTTCAAATGGAGAGTACTTATGCTAATATATATCTGCAAATTATCTGCACAATTTAAAAAAGGTAAGTTCAATATAATTTTCAAATAATGATGGTTATCTTAGTGGACGATGCTTCATAAAGAATTGTTGTATTTTTATTTTGAGAGAATATATGTAAGCAAGTAGTAGTGAATGGAAAAGATGTTCGATTTTTGAGCGTCTTTTTTGTCTATAAGCATGAGAAAGAAAGTGTTATATAATGAGTTTCTATTGTGAAGCCATAAAGAATAAGCGTATAATATTATAGGTCTCCCATTTGTGAGGCAAACCGCGAATGATAAATAAGATGGTTGTTTTATCATCGCTTCTAAACAGATAGACAATGAAAGTAACACTGGAATACAGATAGGGAGTTAGAAGATGAAATTAATTATTGCCGAGAAACCAGATCAAGGTTTGGCTCTTGTTTCACAGTTTAAATATCGCCGGAAAGATGGGTATTTAGAAGTAGAAGCAAATGAGTTATTTCCAAATGGAGCGTACTGTACATGGGCAATTGGTCATTTGACGCAGTTATGTAATCCAGAACATTATCACGCTGAGTGGAAGAAATGGTCACTTAATACATTGCCGATGATTCCAGAGCGTTTTCAATTTGAGGTAACAAAGTCAAAGTATAAGCAATTTAACGTTGTGAAACAGCTGTTACATAATCCACAGGTAACAGAAATTATTCACGCGGGCGATGCTGGGCGTGAAGGGGAACTGATTGTAAGAAATATTATTAATCTTTGCAACGTGCAAAAGCCAATGAAGCGTCTTTGGATTTCATCTTTAACGAAGCAAGCTATTTATCAAGGATTTAAAAACTTACTAGATGAAGCAGATACGATTAATACGTATTACGAAGCATATACAAGATCTTGCGCTGACTGGGTCGTTGGTATGAATGCATCGCGTGTCTTTAGTATTTTGCTAAAGAAAAAAGGAATGAATGATGTGTTTTCCGCTGGTCGTGTACAAACACCAACATTAGCACTCATTGTAAAGCGTGAAAAAGAAATAGAGAACTTTAAGTCAGAGCCGTTTTGGGAAGTGTTCGCAACCTTTAATATAGAAGGAAAGAAATATGAGGGGAAATGGGAGAAAGATAATGAGTCCCGCTTAAATGACCCTGATTTGGCAAATAAAATTGCAGCGTTTTGTCAAAACAAACCGGCTGTAGTAAAAGAAATGAAAACGGAGCGTAAAGAGTTTCAGCCGCCGTTTTTATTTAATTTATCAGCACTGCAAGCGACAGCGAATAAAGCCTTTAAATTTTCACCAAAAAAGACACTTGATATAACGCAAGCACTATATCAAAAAGGGATTGTCTCTTACCCTCGTTCGGATTCTAACTATGTTACACAAGGAGAGGCAGCGACGTTCCCTGATATTTTACAGAAGTTAAGTCAGTTTGATGAATATAAAGGTTTATTGCCAGCACCAATTGAATCGATTATGAATAATAAGCGTTATGTGAATGAAAAGAAAGTTACAGATCACTACGCAATTATACCGACAGAGCAAGTTACAAATCCAAGCAAACTATCAGGTGATGAAAAGAAAATTTACGATATGATCGTAAGAAGGCTGATTGCGGCGCATTATGAAGTAGCAATCTTTGACTACACAACGATTACAACTCTTGTAGACGAACGTGCTGCGTTCATTTCAAAAGGAAAACAGCAAATTCAAGAAGGTTGGCGTAAAGTTATTTTCCAAGACGATAAAGATGACGAAACGATTCTTCCAATTGTAGCTGAAGGTGAACAAGGAAAAGTTGTAAAGGTGAAAGTGAAAGAAGGAAAAACACAGCCACCGAAACGTTATACAGAAGGACAACTTATTACGTTAATGAAAACGGCCGGTAAGTATTTAGAAAATGAAGAGCTTGAGAAAGTATTGAAGAAAACAGAAGGTTTAGGTACTGAGGCCACTCGTGCTGGTATTATTACAATGCTGAAAGACCGTAAATATATAGATGTACAGAAAAACCAAGTGTACGCAACCGATAAAGGGAAAGTATTAATTACAGCAATCGGTGATAAAATACTGGCTTCACCAGAAATGACAGCAAAATGGGAGCAACGCCTTGCGGAAATTGGAGAAGGTACAGCTTCACCAGCGACATTTATGGAGCAAACGAAAAAGCTATCAGCTAAAATTATTGAAGATGCGGTAGAAATGTCGGAGAAATGGGATTTCACCGGATTACATGTTGAATCGATTGAACGAAAAGGATCGAAATTTACAACAGGTAAAAAGGTCGGGAACTGTAAAAAATGCGATGGCGATGTTATTGATAAGTCGACGTTTTACGGTTGTTCTAACTACAATACAACACAATGTGACTTTACCATCTCGAAGAAGATTTTAAGCAAAGCTATTTCGCAAAAAAACATGACGAAACTATTAAAAGGTGAGAAGACCGATTTAATTAAAGGCTTTAAAAAAGGCGAGAAAACGTTTGATGCGAAGTTAGAGTGGAAAGATAATAAGATTAATTTTGTGTTTGAGAATTAAGTGGTTTTAACAAATGAAAAAGCTCTTTCCCGAGTAAAATGTGCTGTATTAGGTTTGAAAATATAGATAGAAAAGAAAAAGCATGACAATTTTATGTCATGCTTTTTTATTTTATAATTACAGAGTTTTGTATACTAGCACTAAAATTTATTTGAAATAATTGTTTGAAAAGGTGTTATTAAATTGGGCGTTTATATCATTTTGATCATTTCTTTTATATAAAGGAAAAATAAGGAATTAGAAAATAAAAACAAGCAATGAAGAGAACAGCTGAAAGTAGCTTACACCGATGTTTATAAAAAGTTATAGAGCATTTCTTTGAATGAGGAATGCTTTTTGTTTTTGCTTGGAATAAAAACATACAACAAAAATACTATCTAAAATAATAAAAATTTATTGCGAAACGATAAAATTTATATTAAAATCAAAATCAGAATAAATAAGTGTGATGCTTTTTATGGAAAAGGTAACAACGTTATTTTTAAAATTAGAGGAGGTATAAATATGGAGGTTAACAATGTGATAATTGAAAATATGGATAACCCTCATGAGTTGGAGAGAATGTATAGAAAAGACCCGAAAGCTTTTAAAAAGTCATTCTCACAAGCATGGGATGAAAACCCTGATTCTCAGGTTCTTGGTGCTTGGTATGAAAGATTGCATTTCAAGGAGACGGCAAATACAGAAAAACCTTCATTGTTTCAAAAAGGTTTCTTATTCATGGGCATTTTAGCTATTCTGGCAGGGCTAAGCACCAGGGTAATCTTCCATTTTGTCGAACAGGAAGCAATTGCTCCAATTAACTTGGCTTTTGGTGTAATTCCCTTTATTGCTGCTTATTTTATTTACAATAATACTCCGAAAAAAAGTATTATTTATTTCCTTGCAGCATTGTTCCTAATTGCCGGGGGGTATCTTAATATGTTGCCATTAAATTATAAAGACAGCAGTATCCTTGCGTATTTACATCTTCCTATATTCTTATGGGTCTTAGTAGGGCTTGCGTTTACAGGAAATGAATATTCAAAAGGAAGTACGAGATTAGCTTATATTAAATTTAATTTGGAATATTGTATTCTCTACGCCAGCATGGCAGTGAGCGGAATGGTACTAGCAGCATTAACCATGCAGTTATTTAGGTTTGTTGACTTGAATATAGAAGACTTCTATTTTAGTAATGTTATTTTATTTGGTGCTGCCGCTCTCGCTATTGTGGCTGCATACTTGGCATCAATGAATCTTAAACTTGCTAAGAATATTACACCATACATATCTAACATTTTTAGTCCTCTCGTCTTGATCACATTGTTGATTTATCTTATAACGGTTATATGGGTCGGGAAAAATCCGTTCTTGGACCGCAATTTCCTAATGGCCTTCAACGGAATACTCCTTGGTGTATTGGCTGTTACCATATTTTCCATTGTTGAGAGTGAATCAGACGAGAAAAAGAACATTTCAGATTATATCAATTTTGCCTTAATTGTTCTTGCGCTTATTATTGACACTGTAGCTTTGTCAGCCATCGTATTCAGACTTTCTTCTTACGGGATTACACCTAATAGACTTGCTGTCTTAGGAGTAAACATACTGATCTGGGCAAATCTAATTTGGATTATGTTTTCCTATATGCGTTTTCTACAAAACAAATCAGGACCGACAGCTATCCAAGATGCCGTTACGAAGTATTTGCCAATTTACGGACTTTGGGCAGCTTTCGTTATATTTACTTTCCCTATAATTTTTAATTAGAAAGACTTTGTTAACGTAACGACAAGCTAATTTTCTATAACGTATAAAATCCTTAGAGCCGATAAGTATCGTTACTTCTATACTTTCTCGACAATAAAAAAACGTCCCAAAGTAGGACGTTTTTTTTATGTGTATTGCTGTTTTTTCTTAATAAGTAATAACACTTGTGACACACACGCTAGTACTGGTAGTTCTATTAACGGTCCAATCACTAATGCAAGCGCGATAAGAGGCTCGTCTGGAAAAGCAGTCACAGCAATTGCGAGTGCAACAGGCGAGTTTCTCGCTAATGTTGTTAAGCTTAGGCTTACAGTGTCTTCATAGGATAAATGCATCATACGTCCTACAAACTGTCCTAGTATAAAGTTAATTATGAAGAACAGTAATACTGGTATAAGTAACAATAAAACAACATTCATATTTTGTAATAAGTACTTACCTTGTGAGGCAAACATCGCTACTATTGCTAAACTTAAAAATACAATTTGAGCAGAGCTGAAAAATGGAATGAGTTTATTCTCCAGTGTTTCAACTTTTTTCATTTTATGCATAATGAATTTTGTAGCGTGCGCAAGTAAAAATGGTAAGACGATTACGATAACAATACTTTCTACTAAAACAGAAACCGCTACAGTTTTCATGACACCAGCAAATAAAAATAAATAAATTGGAAGAAGTAGTACTTGCAAAATTAAATTTACAGGCAAAATTGCAGTAGAAAGTGCTACATTTCCTTTCGCTATTTCAGTAAAGATTAAGTACCAATCTGTACACGGAGTAACCATTAACATAATAAAGCCGACCCAAAGTGCTGGGTGATCTGAAAGAAATAACGCGCCTAATCCCCAAGCAAGAAAAGGTGTCCATATAAAGTTAATACCTAGGCTTGTTCCAGCGAATTTTAAGTTACGGAAGCCATTTTTTATATCATTTAATGGGATGCTGAGGAATAATCCGTAAAGCATTAAAAATAAGAAGGGGACAATAAATTTTTCTGAATGCATATGTATCATATTAAATTGTCCTAATATAACCCCGAATATAACAGCTGCAAGAATGATAAAGGTTTGAATCTTTTCTAAAGTACTCATTAATAAATCCTCTCTATAGATGAATTTCTCTCTCTAGTTGTATTATACAAGGGATTTCACTTACGTGTTTTCGAATTTATCATTTCGAATGAGGAAATATATTTCTTTGTTATTTTTAACTCGAGATATTTTTCTTTTTGAGAAGTTACTTGACTAAAGTAAGTAGATGTATTACAATCACTTACATAAGGTAATTAAATAACAAAAAGTTTTGAGTTACTTAGGTTAAGGTATCTATTGGAACTTTTTATTAGAATAAGAATTTTTATGATGATGAATAATGAATATGATAAGAAAGTTTAGGTGAAGAAAATGGGATTATTTAGCTCGTTATTTGGTAAAAAAGAAGAAAATACAAAAGTAGAGGGGAATAAAACAATGTCAAAAGTATTATTTGTAAAAGCAAACGATCGTCCAGCGGAGCAAGCAATTAGTTCAAAAATGTATGAAACATTTGTAAGTGCTTATAAGGAAGCAAATCCGAATACAGAAATTACGGAGTTAGATTTATTCGCATTAGATCTTCCGTATTACGGAAATATCGCTATTTCAGGTGGATATAAACGTAGTCAAGGAATGGAGATAACAGCTGAAGAAGAGAAGGCAGTTGCTACAGTGGATAAGTACTTAAACCAGTTTTTAGAAGCTGAAAAAGTAGTATTTGCATTCCCATTATGGAACTTTACAGTACCAGCACCATTAATTACGTATATTTCATATCTTTCTCAAGCTGGAAAAACGTTTAAATATACAGCGAACGGTCCAGAAGGTTTAGCTGGTGATAAGAAAGTAGTTGTTTTAGGCGCTCGTGGTTCAGATTACTCTTCTGAACAAATGGCTCCTATGGAAATGGCTGTTAATTACGTTACAAACGTACTTGGGTTCTGGGGAATTACCAATCCAGAGACAGTTGTAATTGAGGGACACAATCAATATCCAGATCGCTCACAGCAAATTGTTGAAGAAGGTTTAGAGAACGTTAAGAAAGTAGCGGCGAAATTTTAAATAATGATAGTAAATGTAAAAACCAACATGGATGACCATGTTGGTTTTTTAGTCTAATTTCCATGTTAAAAAATGTATATTCATAAAATAAATGAAAAGTTTGAAAATAGTATTGCAAAATATTATATAACAAACTATAATGAGTTCAAGAATAGTTGATACTTAAATTAAATATTCAGAAAATTCAATTAGTTAAAATTGGAAATGAGATAAGGAAATTTGAATGGGGGGTTATATTATGGCGAATAAAGTACCGTTTTCGTTCATAGTAGTTATCGGATTAATGTTATTTGCACTATTTTTTGGAGCAGGAAATTTAATATTCCCAGCGATGCTTGGTCAATCGGCAGGAGAGAATGTATGGATTGCTAACGCTGGATTTTTAGTAACAGGAGTAGGTTTACCATTACTAGGTGTATTAGCATTTGGTTTTTCAGGTAAAGATGATTTACAGTCATTAGCAAGTCGAGCTCACCCGGTATTCGGGATTGTGTTTACGACAGTTTTATACTTAGCGATCGGTCCGTTATTTGCAATACCAAGAACGGGAAATGTTTCTTATGAAATTGGTCTTAAGCCGTTTATGCCAGAGGGATTAGGTTCTACACCGTTAATTCTTTTTACAATTATATTCTTTAGCATCACTTGTTTTTTTTCGCTAAATCCTGCGAAAATTGTCGATATTGTTGGAAAAATCTTAACGCCAATTAAATTAACATTCATCGGTATTTTAGTAATCGTTGCTTTTATTCATCCGATTGGAGAAATGCAAGCACCAGTTGAAGGGTATACATCACATGCATTTTTCAAAGGATTCCAAGAAGGATACTTAACAATGGACACGCTTGCATCGTTCGTATTTGGGATCATCATTATTAATGCAATTAAAGAAAAAGGTGCGAAAACGAAAACACAAATTATGGTTGTTTGTGCAAAAGCAACACTGATCGCAGCATCTATTTTAGCAATTATTTATACAGCACTTTCTTATATGGGAGCTTCAAGCGTTGCGAAGCTTGGACATTTAGAAAACGGCGGAGAAGTATTAGCGAAAGTTTCTAACTACTATTTCGGATCATATGGCGGGGTATTATTAGGATTAATGATAACAGTTGCTTGTTTAACAACTAGTGTGGGACTTGTATCAGCATGTTCTTCATTCTTCCATAAGTTATTCCCAAATGTTCCTTACAAAGCAATTGCAATTACGTTATGTGTGTTTAGTGCTATTGTTGCAAATGTTGGATTAACACAACTAATCGCAGTTTCTGTTCCAGTATTAACAGCGATTTATCCACTAGCAATCGTGCTGATTTTCTTAACATTCTTCCACTCGTTATTCAAAGGTAGAGCTGAAGTTTACCAAGTGAGCTTAATCGTAACATTTATCATCAGCTTATTCGATGGATTAAGTGCAGCTGGAGTTAACATTGAAGTAGTAAGCCAAGTGTTCACTAAATTCCTTCCGATGCAGGAAGTAGGATTAGGCTGGATCTTCCCAGCGATTATCGGTGGATTTATCGGCTATGGTATTAGCGTTGTAAAAACGAAAAATGGAGTGCAACCAGCAGCTGGTGCGAATAAGAAAATAAGTTAAACAAAAAAAGTTATAGAATTTGATTCTATAACTTTTTTTGTTACTATTGATAAGAATAGAAAAAATAAAGTAGTAGGGGAAATAAAATGAAAAAAACAATTGACCATATCGGGATCGCAGTTCGTGATATAGATAGTACGATACATTTTTATGAAAAGGTTTTATCAGGAACTTTAATAGATCGATACGTAAGTGAAGCACCTGGTGTTGAAAGCGAAGTAGCTATTCTTGAAGTTGATGGTGATAGAATCGAATTACTTGCGCCAACGAATAATACAACTTCTCCAATAGCACGATTTATAAAGCAAAAAGGGAAAGGTGTCCATCATGTTGCGTATCGTGTAGACGATTTAGATGTAGCTTTAGAAGAATTAAAGGAACAAGGGATTCGAACGTTAGAACATACGCTTCGCATCAATAAGCATGGTAGACGATTAATTTACCTTAACCCAGCGGATACGGAAGGGACGATTATTGAATATTGTGATTATCCGGAAGTGAAATAAAGGAAGTGTATTTTTGTGAAAGGTGTTACGTACTAATGTAACGCCTTTTTATTTGTATACTTTTCAATATTTCGACGAAAGTATTTCGGAATGTTGAATATATATTATGAGAAGCTATCCACTATCCTGTAGGAGTGGGCATGATTTTTTTTAGTATTTGCGAGCAAATGGAGCCGACTATAGGGTAAGCAATCCTCATTTTGCACAGTAATATATGAAAGAAAAAGAGTGCTTTATAACCAACTATATATTTTATGCAATACATATAATATAAATTGTGAATTTCATGTATTGGAGAGTGGTTATCTGTGGAGATTTCAAATAGTGCTGAAAATTTTAACGTATTATTTGTTACATCTAGTGTTCCTGTCTATTTTCCGGTGCTAGAGGAATCTATATATAATAGTTTGAAAAAGGCAATTCGTAATGTAACGATGGTAACATACGAAAACTTGGTGAAAACGGCTTTAAAGATAAAACCGGCACTCATTATTGTATTTCATGGTTTTGAAGAAGGGATAATTAAGGGAATTCAAGATTTAAAACAATACAACTTTAAAACTGCACTCTGGCTTACAGATGACCCTTACTTTACAGATGTGACGAAAAACTTAGTGCTTGATTATGATTATGTGTTTACGCAAGATACAGGATGTATTGATTTTTATAAAGATTTAGGTTGTGATAATGTATATTATTTGCCTTTAGCAGCAGAACCTCCTGTATATACGCCGATACTTAGGGAAGAGGAATACATATTTGATATTAGTTTCATAGGGACTGCTTTTGATAATCGGCTCGCATTTATTGATTCAATTGCAGAGTACTTAGTGACTAAAAATACTCTAATTATAGGTTGTAATTGGGATAGACTAAAAAGTTATGAGTTATTGAAAGATAAAATTTTACTTTTACCATTTTTGGTTTACGAAAACAGTATAGGATATTACAAAAAAAGTAAAATCAATATGAATATACATCGCTCGATAGAGGATTTAACATTTAATAGAAATAGAGTAAAAGTAAATGCTTGTTCTATTAATAATCGTACATTCGAAATAGCTAGTACAGGTTCTTTTCAAATGACGGATATTCGTTCAGATTTAGAAAAGTGTTATATTCCAGGGGTACAAATTGAGACATTTACCTCAGCGGTTGATTTTATAGAGAAAGCTGAAAGATATTTATCGAACCCGGCACAAAGAAAGAAAATTGCGATGGAAGGGCTGAAGAGAACGCTAATCGAACATACATATGATAAAAGGGTACAACAGCTGTTAAAAATAATTGAAATGAACCCTAAAAAAGAAAATGAAATTTAAAAATAGGGAAAGAATGTGTTGAAACACAACATATTTAAAGAATAAGGTATTTGAATGGAAGAGCATACACTTCGAATGAATAAGCATGGTAGAAGATTAATTTATCTTAACCTAGCGGATACGGAGGGCACGATCATTAATTATTGTGATTATCCGGAAGAGAAGTAAAGGAAGTGTATTATGGAGAAAGGGTGTTGCGTAATAACGTAATACCTTTTTTATTTATCCCGTTATTTGTTGGCAATAAGATTCCCGCTTCAAAAGTCGGAGAATGCGAGGGAGTTAGGTGGGAGATCGAATGCCCGTAAAAGTCCCACTGATTAAAGTTTCACTTTATGTATTTCACATTTTCTTCACAAATGATTCACGATAACTTTTCTTCTTAGGGAACTTACATAAATATATTTTATGCTATAATGATAATCAACTTTAAAAATATTAGTAATATCCATGAAGGTAGCTACTATTATATTGGAAGTATAGAGGTGAGGAATAAATAGAGAGTGATACTAAATAAATCCTTATACTTAATCAGGTTAATATTTTATCAAGAAATAAAACTTGGGAAGTAAAAAGTAATGAAAGTGTAGTGACGAAAAAGAAAGAAGTGAAATGATTGTGAAAGTAATACGAAGGTTAGGGGCATGGCTATTAATCGCGTGCGTGTTGATCATATTGATACCAAAAAGCGCATCCGCTCATGCGTATGTTGTGAAATCAAATCCTACTGAAAATGAAACGTTGAAGAAAGCACCATCTATTGTGAAAATTGAATTCGATGAGGACATACAAGTTTCAAGTTTTAATACATTGTTCGTAAGAGACACCTCAGGTAAAAGAGTAGATTTAAAAGATGCACATATTGATAAGAAAAACAAAAAAATATTAGAGGCTGGGTTAAAAGAGAATCTCAAAAATGGTCTTTACTCTATTCAGTGGAAAGCTATTTCAGCTGATGGACATCCGATTCAAGGAGTTATTCCATTCCGTATTGGATTAGCAGAAGCGGGAACAGATGATATAAAAGTAGAAGAGATGGGCTATGTTCCGCAAATCGATATGATCATGGAACGTGGGGTTCTATATACAAGTTTCTCACTATTTTTAGGAGTTCTATTCTTTAATCTTATTATGTATAAAGGGAATGCAACCCCAGTTCAATCAAGGAGTAAGAGAATAATATGGATAGCATTATTTGGGATATTTATTAGTTTACTATTCAATTTACCATTGCAGGCGAAAATAAATGCTGATGTTTCATGGTTAGAAGCATTCGATCCTATATTATTAAAAGAAACATTACAGCTATCTGTTTTTCGTTATGTATGGATCACTCAAATGGTACTTATTAGTATGCTGATGATTGTTACATATTTTGCAGTGAAGAGTGAGAGGCTTTCGTCGTTTAAAGTATGGAGCATTCCAATTGTATTATTTATTGGGTTACTTGTTATGAAAGCCTTCAATAGTCATGCATATGGATTAAAGTTTAAAGAAATTGCTGTCGTTATGGACTTTCTGCATTTATTCGCAGCTTCGTTATGGATTGGGGGGCTATCATCGATTGTTCTTCTTTTACGTAAAGAGGATGACAAGTGGACTATGTATTGGGATGCGATTAAGCGTTTTTCACCATGGGCAACAGGTACTGTCATAGTGATTTTATTAACGGGTCTTTTTAACAGTACATTTTTTATTCCCACGATCCATTCCCTATTTGATACGAAGTATGGATTGGCCTTATTAGCAAAGATACTTTTATTCGTGTGTATGGGGATATTGGGAATTATTCATTATGTGAAAGGGAGAATGCGAGCGCAGCGAAGGTTAGGAGCTACGGTGAAAGTAGAGTTTATCATTGGAATTATCGTTTTTGTAATCGTAGCGTTTATGACAAATGTACAAACGCCGCCGATGCCTCCTACGGGACCTTTTACAGAGAGTAAACAATTAGATAATGGATATGAGCTTACTTTACATGTAAGTCCTAATAAGGTAGGACAGAATACATTTCATATTACTTTGAAGGATGAGAATGGACAGCCTGTTACTGATATGGAACAAATTGTATTGACGACTCAATCTTTAGATATGAATATGGGCAAAGGTTCATTTAAAGTTTCGGCAGTGTCACCGGGAGAATATGAAGCGGAAGGTATGTATATTAACATGACAGGAAACTGGAATATACAAGTTCACGGATTAACAAAATCTCTTGATAGTTTCGATACGGATTATAAATTTATTGTAGGTGGCAGATAAAAAAGACGTTATAAATGAAAAGGAGTTTATAGAAAATGAAACGTATAAAAAAATTAGGAACAACAATGATCGCAACAATAATTGCAATGGGGATTTTTTCGTTACCTGTTAGTGCTCACGTAACTGTGAAACCAGCAACTTCTGACGTTAGCTCTTGGGAGACTTATACAATAAAGGTACCTGTTGAAAAGAATATGGCAACAACAAAAGTCACACTGAAAATACCGTCTGGAGTCGAGTTTCAACAGTACGAGCCAGTGCCAGGGTGGAAAGTGGAAGAACAAAAAGATGCAGCTGGAAAAGTTAAAACTGTAATATGGGAAGCAACAGGAGAAGGGATTTTACCTGGTCAGTTCCAACGATTTACTTTCGTTGCTAAAAATCCAGATAAAGAGCAACAAATAGCTTGGAATGCATATCAACAATATAAAGATGGAGAAATTGTTGAATGGACAGGCGATGAGAAAGCTGAAAAGCCCCACTCACTTACTACGATTGCAAAAGGTACATCATTAACAGGAGAACATGGTGAAGTATCTAGTGTGGAAAAAAATGAAGGTACAAGTAATATGCAAACAATAGCAATTGTCTTATCAGTTTTAGCGATTGTATCTTCCGTAGGTACGTGTGTTTTTGTAGTACGTCGTAAAAAGTAGGGAACATTGAAAGGTCTCATTGAAAGTAATGAGACCTTTGTTAATAAAATTTTGAGATTAAGCAGCTTCGAGGGGGATTAGAGCTACAAATACAACATGGTTTATTAAGATAAGGAACTCAATTGACTGTCATTACTTCTTCTGGTAGGTTATCATGCTTAAGCCAGTTTTCAATTAAAGTATTAAATAGTTTGGGATTTGCTAAAGGGATTCCATGACCGATTTTAGGAATGATAATACCTGTGCAATTAGGATTGCTTTCAAGGATTTCAGCCATCGAGTCTTTCATGATTCTTTTTTCGTTTTCTCCAACAGTCACTAATATATTGCTACTAGCATTCTCGAAACCTTTTAGTATTGTAAACGACACATTTTCTTCTAATATCCTCACAAATGTATTTTTACTTATTTGACAACTTTCATGATAATAGTTATCAAATTGTGTTTCATCTATGTACATTGATTTTGCTTGTATTTTGGAAAACGTCTTACTCTTTATAAGTGGATAGGTTAAGCCAAGGGATCTTATTAATGTTTTAGCGAAAGGAATTAGTTTAACTAATGCGCTATTTATCATAGCGTATTGAATTAAGTTTGGTTTCATGCTGAGCATTGCAATTAATACTTGAGCACCTAACGAAAAACCGATTACTATAACAGTTTTACCTTGTCCTTTTTCTTCAACTAATTCAATGATTTTTTCAGCACTAAAGTGTATTGAAAAATGATCCTTACTACTATTTTCCCCTTGCTCGGGTAAATCAGGAACAAGGCAGTGAAAGTTAGTAAAATGTTTAATTTGTTTGTCCCACATCCATCCACTGACTCCGCCCCCATGAATAAAAACCATAAGTGGAGAGCTTGAATCTCCAAATTCTTTATACTGTAAAACCATATAATTCCCCCTTATGATTAGAATTGTTAGTCCATACATATGTATTAGAGATAATATTTTCTACTTAATTATCATCATACAATAAAAAAGGAAAATTTTCCTTTTGCTAAGATGTTAAGTGACTGTACTCATAAAATGGTAAAAAAGAAAGAGCCTACAAGTGGTAGACTCTTTCTCATATCTATTTATTTCACTTCAACTTGCTGCCTTACAGCAAGTGCTTTCGGCTTTATATTTACAAAACAAATGCTTACGATAATAAATAAAAGTCCGATAAATAAGCTAATTGTAATGGCCTCATGTAAGAAAATTGAACTTACAATAATAGCGATCAGTGGGATAAGGAACGTATAAGCCCCAACTTTACTTGCCTCACCAGCTCCTACAAGTGTAAAGTAAGCGAGCCATCCCATTGCAATAACGAAGAACGAGATGAATAGTAGTACACTTACAAATGGTATACTCCAAGCGATGTTAGACCAGTTCTCAAATTCTGAACCAAATCCGATTAAGCAAAGTCCGCCAATAATAAGCTGAAGTGTTACCATCCAAATGGCATTAACGCGGTGTCCAGTTTTCTTAATAAATACTGTGCCGAGTGCCCAGCCGATAGCGCACCCTAAAGCAAGTAGTACACCGATAATAGAAATATGTCCAGTTAAACTACTAGAGCTAATAACCCCAACACCAATAAATCCAAGAATAAGTCCGAAAATTTTCAAGCCGTACATAGATTCTTCAAGCCAAATCCATGAGAAAATGCCGAGTAAGACAGGTTGGAGAAATACGATTGCGGAGAAGAGTCCGGCGGGCATATACTGAAGTCCGACAGTTTGTAGTCCGTAAAACAAAATAATATTGAGTAAAGATGAAATAAAGTATAAATGCCAAGTTTCCTTTAAATTTAATTGTTTGTATTTCGGTAATGCGAAAGTAAGTAAGATAAATCCTCCTATTAATGTTCTAATCCCTGCAAAGAGTACGGGTGGTGTGTAATGCAGAGCGAATTTTGATAACGGCCAATTAATTCCCCACATAATAACGAGAAATGTAAGGATTATGGCAGTCTTAGTTCGAGAAAGCTGTGTCACTGTAATCCCTCCTTGTTGTATTCCATTTCACTATGATATGATATCGACTATGATAAATAAAATGAATCTTTTTTATAAGGAGTATAAGTGATTAGTTATGACCATTACACAACTTCAAGTTTTAATTAAAACGGTTGAATTAGGGAGTTTTACGAAGGCTGCCGGGATGTTAAATATGACACAGCCAGCTGTAAGTCATGCGATTTCAAGCATTGAGTCAGAGTTAGGAGTTACCATTCTTATACGCGATAAACGAAAAGGGCTAATCGTTACGGATGTTGGAAATAGAATTCTTGTACATATTAGAGAAATCTTAAACGGCGTTGAGAAGATTGAACAAGAAGTAGCGATGGAGAAAGGGCACGAAGTTGGGACGATTCGAATTGGGAGTTTTCCGAGTGCTTCTGCACATTTCTTACCCAAAATGATAAATCTTTTTAAGGAGAAGTATCCGAACTTAGAAGTCGTTCTTTGTGAAGGCACGATTAAAGAAGTTGAAGATTGGTTAGTATCGAGGGTTGTTGATATAGGAATTGTTATTTTGCCTAATAAAGATATGGAGATCGTGCCCTTAACGAAGGGGAAAATGGTTGTTGTCTTAAGGGAGGATCATCCTCTTTGTAAGAACGATTCTATTACAATAGGTGATTTAGAGAATGAACCAATCATATTATGTAAGGGTGGGTACGAACCACCCATTATCGATATGTTTAAACAAGCGAACGTACCACTTCGGGCTGAATATATAATTTCCACAGTTACAACAGCTTTAAATATGATTCAAGAAGGATTAGGAATCGCAATTTTGGCTGAGTTATCTTTAACGAGTTTACCAAAGAATATACAAACGAGAGAATTGGAACCACAAATATGGAGAGAAATCGCTTTAGCTGTTCCTTCATTAAAGGATTCTTCACTCGCTGTACAGCTATTTATTGAAGAATTCCAAGACTTGTTTGCAGAATAAGAAGAGGTGTCTCATATATTGTAATGGGGCACTTTTTTATTTGCTTTAAAAAATTTGTAAAAAGGATTGACTTATTTTTATGTTGTAACTATAATGATTACATCGAGGTGGTGATCACGATGAAAATTAGTAGCCGCTTTTCTATAGCTGTTCATATTTTATCTATTTTGAAAAACAATCCATCTTCAGTTTGCACTTCAGACTATATGGCCGAGAGTGTAAATACAAATCCGGTAGTCATTCGTAAAATAATGTCTTACTTGAAACAATCTGGATTTGTTTACGTAAATCGCGGACCAGGTGGCGCGGGATTATTAAAGGATTTACATGAAATCACATTATTAGATGTGTATCATGCAGTGAATGTAGTGGAAGAAGACAAACTATTTCACTTTCATGAAAAACCGAATCCAGACTGTCCAATTGGGGCGAATATTCAAGCTGTTTTAGAGGTTATTTTAGTTCAGGCGCAATCTGCGATGGAAGAAGTGTTGAGAAATATTACGATGGGGCAGTTATTTGAATCTTTACAACAAAAAATGAAAGCATAATATGATAATTGCAAGTCTCTAAAAGAGAATGCATATTTTTTTCTTAAAATTGTAACTGTTTTGGTTACATCTAAAAATAAAAAGAAGGTAAGGTGTAAAAGATATGACTGTAAAAATGAAAGTATACTCAGATTTTATATGCCCGTTTTGCTTTTTAGCAAAAGGCCCATTAGATGAAGTAGCGAAAGAGAAAGATGTAGAAATCGAATGGATGCCATTTGAATTGCGTCCAAGTCCATATTCTAAAATAGATCCTTGGAACGAGCCAGATAAGTTAGGTTCATGGGATTCTTTCATTCTTCCTACTGCAAAAAAATTAGGGGTTGAAATGCGTCTGCCACGCGTTTCTCCGCATCCATATACACATTTAGCTTTTGAAGGGTGCCAATTCGCGAAAGAGCGTGGACTTGGAAATGAGTATCATCACCGAGTATTTACTGCGTTTTTCCAAGAAGAGCAAAACATTGAAGATATTGATGTATTAACGAAATTAGCGGTAGAAGTAGGGCTTCCTGAAGCTGAATTTAAAGATGCTTTAGTAAATCGTAAATATAAAGAAAAACATCAAGAAGCGATTCAACATGCATATGATGAAGCGAATATTATGGCGGTACCAACTGTAATGATTGGAGATGAAGTCATTCAAGGACTTGCTAGTAAAGAAACGCTAGAAAGAGTAATTGATAAAGAAATCGAAAAGGATAAAACAAATTCATTTGAAGGTATGCAATGTAAGGCGGATGGATATTGCTAATTCGTCTTGCATGAAAGACTCAAATTGATTTGTTTAAATAAAAATAATAAAACATATATTTGGAGGAATTAAAATGTCAGTAACTACAACAAACTTAAAAGAAGCAATCGTGAACCGTCGTTCAATTCGTAAAGTAACAAAAAACGCTACAATTACAAAAGAAAGAATTGAAGAAGTATTAAAAACAGCTTTACACGCACCAACTTCTTTCAATATGCAAAGTGGCCGTATGGTCGTATTAATGGATGGAGAGCATGAAAAGTTTTGGGATATCGTAAAAGAAACACTTAGATCACGCGTGCCAGCAGAAAATTTTGAAGCAACAGTAGAAAGACTAAAAGGCTTCCATGCAGGTGTAGGAACAGTTCTATTCTTTGAAGATCAAGCAACTGTAGAAAAAATGCAAGAAAATGCACCGTTATATAAAGATCAATTCCCATTCTGGTCTCATCAAGGTAATGCAATGTTACAACATACTGTATGGATGTTATTATCAGCTGAAGGAATTGGCGCATCATTACAACATTACAATCCAATCGTAGATGCTGAAGTGAAAGAAACATGGAATATTCCAGCGGAGTGGAGTTTAGTAGGACAAATGCCATTTGGTGAGCCAAATGAACAACCAGGGGAAAGAACATTCTTACCTACTGAAGATGTAGTGAAATTTTATTAAGAAATTTAATATATACAGAGTTAAATAAATGAAAGGAGAGTACATATATAGCTATATATGTACTCTCCTTTCGTATGTAATGTTTAAATGCGATTGTGGAAAAGGTTACTGCAAGAATAATTTCTTTCATATGAATCGAAGTTTTCCCTACAATTAAAAATCTATCATGTTTTTGAAATGACAGTAAACATCCCCGTCATGTTTGGTGAGTAATTTTTAAAATCAAATTTTTCATAGAACGATTCTTTACCTTGTGATGCAAATAAACCGACAAACGCCTTATCAGGGGCAGTCTCATTTAAGTATGCAACCAAAAGATGCATTATTTCTTTCCCAATACCATGTTTCTGATAATCCGGATGAACCACTATATCTTGAATATAGAAATAGATAGATCCATCACCAACAATTCTCCCCATGCCCACAATTTTTTCATTATCTTTGACCGTGATGCAGTGAATAGAATGCTTCAGTGAAGTATCCGCTACTTCAAAATTCATATAATTAGTCCATCCAACAGAATCACACAAATATTTGTACTCTTCCAATGTTGGAATGTTATGTTTAAACTCATATGTTTTCAAAATGCATCCTCCATGTCCTTAAATTCAATAAGTATATAAATTCGACATATTTTTATCTATTCCTCTTACGCAACAGAACTCCTTTTAGTTATTGAATACTATATCATCTGTCTCGTCTATTTAATTTAGTCCAGCTTCCCTATTCGTATTGGTGTTAATTTATGTGCATTTAGGGAAGAAATATAAGAAATAATCTGGTGAGAAAGGAAGTGGGAACATGAATGATGAGAAAAAATATACAGTTGTCGGTACTGATGTTGATGAAGTGAAACGTTTAAATAAAAATTCAGGGTTAACATATAATCAGGTGAAGGAATTGTTAGCAAAGCAAATGCAAAAAAAAAGTAATTAGATTGAAATTTTTCATTTTTTCATTTAGCATTTTGATTGGAGAGAGTTAAGTAAAAGGTAACTCTCTTTTTTATATAAATGAGCAACTTTTAGAGTGGAGGAAGCAACATGAAAAAATGGGTAAAGATAACGTTGTCTATCGCTGGAGGTATTGTTCTATTGGTGTGTGCCGGAGGATATTACGTGTATAAAAATTATTTTCCAAAGGAACCTGAGCGTATTGTATATGATAAAGACAGAGTGTTAAAACCGATACATAATCAGCTTAAAGGGATCGACATAGATAATATAAAGATAAAAGAAAAAGAAGTTGTAAATGCGACTGTGGATGAGCTTCAAAAAATGGTTGATGATGGGAAATTATCATATGAAGAATTAACGAGTATTTATCTTTTTAGAATACAAGAACATGATCAAAATGGAATATCATTAAATGCTGTTACAGAGATTAATCCTAATGCAATGGAGGAAGCACGACAGTTAGATAAAGAGAGATTTTTAAATAAGAAATCGAACTTATACGGCATTCCTGTCATCGTAAAAGATAATGTACAAACAGCGAATGTTATGCCGACAAGTGCTGGAACTTATGTATTAAAAGATTGGATTGCAGATGAAGATGCGATGATTGTGAAGAAGTTGAAAGAAGAAGGGGCGTTTGTTTTAGGAAAAGCAAATATGTCTGAGTGGGCGAATTATTTATCTTTTACAATGCCAAGTGGATATAGTGGGAAGAAAGGACAAAATTTAAATCCATATGGCCCGATTACATTTGATACATCAGGATCGAGTTCAGGATCTGCTACAGTGGTTGCAGCTGATTTTGCACCGCTTGCAATCGGGACGGAAACGACGGGATCCATAGTAGCACCGGCAACGCAACAATCAGTAGTTGGGTTACGTCCGTCTTTAGGTATGGTTAGCAGAACAGGAATTATCCCGTTAGCTGAAACACTTGATACAGCAGGGCCAATGGCAAGAACGGTCAAAGATGCAGCAACGCTATTTAATTCAATGGTAGGTTATGATGGAAAAGATGCTATGATAGAAAAAATGAAAGATAGAGATAGAATGGATTATACGAAGGAGTTATCGATAGATGGATTAAAAGGGAAAAAGATAGGGATTCTTTTTTCTATAGAACAACAAGATGAAATTAGAAAAGCAGTAGCGAAAAAGATTAGAAAGGACCTTGAAGATGCAGGTGCAATATTGACTGATGATGTTCAGTTAAACAGCGAGGGTGTAGATAATCTGCAAACATTAGAATATGAGTTCAAGCATAATGTTAACGATTATCTTTCACGGCAAAAAAATGTGCCAGTAAAATCGTTAGAAGAGATTATAGCGTTTAATAAAAAGGATAGTAAACGACGAATAAAGTATGGACAAACATTAATTGAGGGTTCTGAGAAATCTGCTATAACGAAAGATGAGTTTGAAAAAATAGTTCAAACGAGTCAAGAAAATGCAAGAAAAGAGCTAGATAGGTATTTAGTAGAAAAAGGTTTGGATGCTCTTGTGATGATTAATAACGATGAAGTTCTTCTATCAGCTGTGGCTGGTTATCCAGAATTAGCAGTGCCGGCAGGATATGATTCTGATGGTCAGCCGGTAGGTGTAGTGTTTGTTGGGAAACAGTTTGGTGAAAAAGAACTTTTTAATATTGGATATGCGTATGAACAGCAGTCTAAAAATAGACGATCTCCTAAAATATAGAGTTGATAAAGTGGTTTTTAGAAAAGTAGTAGATAAAAAAATCCGACAATAAAAAAGAAAAAAAGGATTCTTTCCAATTAGTAAGAAAGATTGTCTATAGAAGTTCATAAAATGTAATATATCCAATTTCCATCCATTGAAGGGGGAGGTTAATTCTTAATGAATGAAGTGAAAAATTTCTTTCGAAGCAGAGGGTTTCAACGGTTTCTCGTTTTAATAATATTAGTGCTTGTATTGTATGGATTAAAAAGTATGATTAATTTAATATTAATTACGTTTATTCTCACGTTTTTGATGGATCGATTTCAAAAGTTTATTTCAAAAAAATTGAAAGTAAATAGGAAAGTGGTTATTGCTGGTTTATATATTGTGTTAGTGACGTTTATTGTAACTACACTATATAAATATTTGCCTGTACTAACGATACAAATTTCACAATTAATTTATCAATTTAAATTGTTTTTTCAAAACCCACCTGATAACGAGATAATTAAATATGCACTTTCGACAATTAATGGAATGGAAGTATCGAAATATATCGAACAAGGTGTAGATGTCATTTATCAATCGATAGCAAACATAGGAAAAGTCAGTTTACAAATACTACTTTCTCTTATTTTAAGCTTATTTTTCTTATTAGAAAAAGAACGCATTATAGCATTTACTTCGAAATTTAAAGATAGTAAGCTGAAAATTTTTTATGAGGAGATTGCATATTTCGGTGAAAGGTTTGCAAGATCGTTCGGAAAAGTGATTGAAGCACAGTTTTTAATTGCGGTTGTAAATTGTGTGCTCACTGTAATTGCACTTGTCATTTTAGGATTTCCACAGCTTCTTGTATTGGCTGTCATGGTCTTTCTACTCGGTTTGATTCCAGTTGCTGGTGTTATCATTTCATTGTTTCCACTTTGTATCATTGCCTATAACGTCGGCGGGGTTGTGTATGTTGTTTACATACTAGTGTTCATTACAGTAATCCACGCTCTTGAAAGTTATTTATTAAATCCAAAATTTATGTCTGCAAAAACGAATTTACCTGTTTTTTATACATTTATGATTCTTATCTTTTCAGAGCATTTCCTCGGAATATGGGGGCTTATTATTGGGATTCCAATCTTTATCTTTTTATTAGATGTACTTGATGTAAATAATGATGAACCGATTAAAGATAATAAGTGATAGAAAATGACCGATGTTTTCTCTTGATGAAAACATCGGTCATTTATTATTTTTTCTTTGGAGGAGGTAGTTTAATGAAGGTATTTGCAAATAAAGCTATAATAACAGCAGCAAAAATAAAGACTGCAATTACACTAACTCCCATACCTGGCCATCCTCCTACAAGGAAGATACTTATCGGTATTGCTAACAAGCTTAAAAAAATTAGAATCAATCCGAGATTCTTATCATATTTTTTAGTTGGAAATAGCGTTCTGATGATTAAGAAGAGGAAAAGTATTAAGGATGCTACAGCTAGCAAGAGGATTGCAATCGTCAAAGAATCATTCATGAAATCACCCCTTTTTATAGATAATATTACCGTTTAAATTGAGGGGGAACTATAAAAGTATAAAAAAGCAATCCAATATAAATCGGATGGCTTTTTTGATTGGAAAATATGATTAAAGAACAGGAGCCATTGTTTCTTTCAACACTTGAACAGAGTGATCGAATTTTAATTCTTCCTCTTCACTTAGTTCAACTTCTAAAATTTCCCGAACACCGCCGCGGTTTAAAACAGCAGGTACGCCGATATAAACATCCTGTTGGCCGTATTGACCTTCAAGATATGCTGATACAGTTAATACGCTGTTTTCATTGCTTAAGATTGCTTTCGTAACACGTAAAAGTGACATGCCGATGCCGTAGTATGTAGCACCTTTTCGTTCAATAATGTGATAAGCTGCATCACGAACGTTTACGAAAATATCATCTAAATCTTTTTGGTTATATGTGTTGTCTTTTTCAAGAAGCGTTTGTAGTTTTTGAATACCAATTGATACGTGACTCCACACCGGAAGTTCTGTATCACCGTGCTCTCCGATAATATAAGCGTGAATGTTATGAGGTCCAATATCGAAGTACTCACCTAACATATAGCGGAAACGAGCAGAATCAAGAGTTGTACCAGAACCGATTACGCGTTCTTTCGGTAATCCAGATTCTTTCCAAGTTACGTAAGTTAAAATATCTACAGGGTTTGTTGCGATTAAGAAGATACCGTCAAAGCCGCTATCCATAATGCTACGAACAATTTGCTTGAAAATTTTAGCGTTTTTCTCAACTAAATCTAAACGTGTTTCACCTGGCTTTTGTGGCAATCCAGCTGTAATTACAACAAGATCTGCGTCTTTACAATCTTCATAACTACCTTTCCAAACTTTTGTTGGAGCTGGTGCGAAAGGAACGGCATGGCTTAAGTCCATTGCTTCTCCTTCAGCTTTTGCTTCATTTACATCCACTAAAACAAATTCTTCAGCTACAGCTTGGTTAATCATGCAGTAAGCATAACTACACCCAACTGCTCCTGTTCCTACTAATACAACACGGTTAATACCTTTTTTCATTTCAAAATTCCTCGCTATTTCATAAATTTTATTATGTAAGATAATACGTCTTACTTCTATAATTTCATATCTATTTTATTACATTTTATAAAAGATATTCAAGTATTTGAAAATGTATCCGCTCAATTACTTGAATGAAACATAGGAATTCTGTTAAACGAATATAATTCAGTAAAATCCTTCGTAAAAGGGGAATTGGCATGGGGAATCCATTATCGATGGAACAAATGCTTCAAATTGTTCATGAAGGGCTTGCCAAAACGAATAACCCCAAACGGATTACAGTTGCCGGTGCAGGGATATCTGGATTAGTTGCAGCATCTTTATTAAAAGAGGCTGGGCACGAGGTAACGATTATAGAAGCAAATAACAGAATAGGTGGCAGGGTGTATACGATTCGGGAACCATTTAGTGCAGGATTATATTTTAACGCAGGTCCTATGCGTATTCCGGATACTCATGATTTAACTTTAGCCTACATTCGTAAATTTAAACTACCGTTAAACCTTTTTATTAATAAAACTTCTTCAGATATAATTTATACGAATAACAAAAGAACGAGATTGGATGTGTTTGAAAAGGATCCAAGTGTACTTGGATATCCAGTTTTAGATAAAGAAAGAGGGAAAACAGCAGAAGGGTTAATGTTAGGGGTATTGGAACCGATACTTAATTATATTAAGAAAGATCCGGATAAAAACTGGATTATTGTTGAAAAAAAGTATAAAACATATTCGCTCGGTTCATTTTTAACCGAGTATTATTCAGATGGGGCAATAGATATGATCGGAGTACTTCTTGATATGGAAGCATACATGGGAATGTCTTTAATTGAAGTATTACGCGAAATGATCTTTTTCACTTCAACGACGAAATATTATGAGATAACGGGCGGGATGGATGCATTACCAAATTCATTTTTACCAGAGCTAAAGGATAATATTTTTGTGCCGTATAAAGTAGAAAAAATTATACAGGAAGATAATAAAGTAATGATGCAAGTAACACATGAACAAACGTTAAATTCATTTATAGTAACTGGTGACATCGCTATTGTCACAATTCCATTTTCAGCTTTGCGATTTGTAGAAGTTCAGCCATATCATTTATTCTCTTATTATAAAAGGCGGGCAATTCGTGAATTAAATTATATTGCTTCAACTAAAATTGCGATAGAGTTTAAAAGTAGATTTTGGGAAAGAGCAGGACAATATGGTGGTAAGTCAATTACAGATTTACCTATCCGCTTTACATATTATCCGAGCTACGGCATTCATACACCAGGGGCGGCTATCGTTTTAGTGAGTTATACGTGGGCAGATGAGGCGTTAACGTGGGATAGTCTCTCGAATAGAGAACGTATTCGTTATGCGTTGAAAAATTTAGCGCAAATATATGGAAATGTGGTTTATAGTGAGTATGTTGCGGGTGAATCTTTTAGCTGGAGTCAAAATCCGTATTCTTGCGGAGCATTTACAGCTTTTGAACCAGGGCAAGAGCTTGAATTGTTTCCATATATTACGCCGCCAGCGGGTAGAGTGCACTTTGCAGGAGAACATACGACATTAACACATGGATGGATGCAAGGAGCAATCGAGTCTGGAATTAGAGTTGCTCATGAAGTGAATGGAAAATGAAACGATAATCTAGCAGTTTTGTTTACAAATAAGTATTCTTTTAATAAAATGATAAATATAAATCGTAATAATTACGCTTTGAAGAAATTTGAAGTAGAGAAATGGATGGTCGGTCGAATGAGTAAAGTAGAAATTCATATATTAGGTGGTTTTTTAGGTAGCGGAAAATCAACATTGCTGCAAAATTTATTATTAGCAGAAAAGAAGAAAAATCGAAAAGTTGCAGTTTTGATGAATGAAATCGGTGAATACTCGGTAGATACAGATATTATTGGAAAAGAGAATGTGTTAAGGGAACTGCTGAAAGGATGTATTTGTTGTACGTTAAAAGAAGAGCTTGAAATTCAATTACATTCTTTATATCAACAAGAAAGACCAGATGTAATTTATATAGAAACAACAGGTGTCGCACATCCAATTGAAGTGTTAGATGCATGTGTATCACCAATTTTAGCTCCTTTCCTTGAAGTGAAATCTATAGTAGTCGTATTAGATGCAGTAAGATGGTTAAACCGAAGTATATTAAGTGCAAATGTACAACAGCTATTACATGAGCAAATGAAATATGGAAGTCATATTCTTATTAATAAATCAGATTTATTAACAGATTCGGATAAGAACAAAGTACTTGAAGACGTAAAGGCAATAAATAATCATGCGAAATTGTTTGAAACAAAGTATTGTAATATATCTTTAAAAGATATAGAAGAAGCTGAATTTGTGAGAGATGGAGAACATGAGACACTACATGTCAAACAGCATTTACATATACAAACGATGACGTATCAATTTACGAAATCGATTGATCAAGATAAATTATATGAATGGCTTTCGAATTTACCAGATAGTATTTATCGCGTAAAAGGATTTGTGAAATTCCATGGAGATAAATACCCTCACTTATTCCAATATTCATTTGGCGTACCAACCTTACTGGAACAAGACTTCGGTTTCCCGACAAATTTGGTAGTAATAGGGGAAGGATTAGATAAGAAGCAATTGGTTGAGGGGTTAGAGAAAGTAGAACTTAATTCTAATTAAGATTAAAGGACTAACTTCAAAATAAGTTAGTCCTTTTTTGTATGTAGAAAAACGCTTGCGGATTTTGTCTAATGAAAATAATTGAAAAATTCAGAAAAATATTTATAATCAAATCTAAGAGGTGATTCAGGTGTCAGAAAAAATAATAATGGATGTAAAAAACCTAACAACAAAAGGGTTAGAAACGAGAGAGAAATTATTGTGTGCTGCAGAAGAGGTATTTGGTAATAAAGGATATTACGAAGCTTCTATCGTGAATATTACACAAGAAGCAACGGTAGCGCACGGAACTTTCTATAATTACTTTCCATCTAAAAAAGATATATTTGATGAATTGATTCGCAGATTGAACCGTGAGTTACGCTTAATTATTAAAGAAGAAATGAAGGGGATATCAAGTTATGAAGAGGCACAAAGAAGAGGTTTTCAGGCCTTTTTTCGATGGGTGAAAGATCGTCCTAATCTATATAACATTGTACAACAGGCGGTAGTTGTTGATGATAATTTATATAGATGGTATTATGCAAAGCTCGCAAATGGATTTTTAAAAAGTTTATCGGCTGGCATGGAAGCGGGAGAATTTAAACAACTTGATAAAGAAACAATTGCGTATTGTCTTATGTCAATTGGTCAATTTTTAGGAATGCGATGGGGCTATTGGGAAGAGAAAGATGTTCCGGGAGATGTATTTGAAGCAGCGATGTCATTAATATTTGAAGGATTGAGAAAGAGATAAGGGAGTGGGGAAAATATGCAAGGCATTGCTTATTGGATTGAAAAACGGGCCTATTTACATCCAGATCGCATTGCCATTATTACAGAAGAGGAGGAAATGACATATAAACAGTTACATGAGTATGTAAGTAAAGTAGCAGCATATTTAATTTACGACTTAAATGTGCAAAAAGGAGAGAGGATAGCTATTTTATCACAAAATAGCTTGGAATATATTGTACTTTTATTTGCTATAGCAAAGGTAGAATGTATTGCTGTTCCACTGAATATACGGTTAACAGAAAATGAACTTATATTTCAGTTAAAAGATAGTGGAGCTACAGTTTTATTTGTAGAGGAAACATTTCAAAATATGGCACTGTCAATGCAGAATGTAACATATGTACAAAGAGTTATTTCGATTAAAAGTTTAAAAGAAATAGAAGATAGAAAAATTGACAACTTTGAAGAGATAAATGAAAGCGCATCCTTTATTATATGTTATACCTCGGGGACAACAGGACAACCGAAAGGAGCTGTACTTACACAAGAGAATATGTTTTGGAATGCGCTTAATAATACATTTGCGATTGACCTAACTGTTCATGACCGCTCCATTGTGTTATTGCCTTTATTTCATATTGGTGGGATTGGTTTATTCGCATTTCCAACTTTATTTGCAGGTGGAATAATCATTGTTCCGAGAAAATTTGAGCCAACCATAGCTCTTTCTATGATAGAAAAATATAAAGTGACTGTTGTAATGGGAGTACCTACAATTCACCAAGCATTAATTAATTGCGCAAAGTTTGAAACTACAAATTTACAATCAGTTCGCTGGTTTTATAGCGGTGGTGCACCATGTCCAGAAGAGTTGATGAGAGAATTTATAGATAGAGGATTTTTATTTGGTCAAGGCTTTGGTATGACTGAAACATCACCAACCGTATTTATGCTTTCAGAAGAAGATGCAAGACGTAAAGTAGGCTCAATTGGAAAACCTGTTCTGTTTTGTGATTATGTACTTATTGATGAAAACAAAAATAAAGTTGAGATTGGTGAAGTTGGAGAGTTACTAATAAGAGGACCAAATGTAATGAAAGGGTATTGGAATCGGCCAGATGCAACAGAAGAAACGATTCAAGATGGTTGGTTATATACGGGAGATTTAGCTAAAGTTGATGAAGATGGTTTTGTATACATTGTCGGTAGAAAAAAAGAAATGATAATTTCCGGTGGTGAAAATATTTATCCCCTTGAAGTAGAGCAAGTTATTAATAAACTATCAGAAGTATGTGAGGTAGCAGTAATTGGTACACAACATGTAAAGTGGGGAGAGATTCCAATCGCCTTTATTGTGAAAAAGAGTTGCAGTGTATTAACTGAAAAGGAAGTCATTGATCATTGTCGTTTATTTCTAGCCAAATATAAAGTTCCAAAAGAAATTGTGTTTCTAGAGGAATTGCCTAAAAATGCAACTGGTAAAATTCAAAAAGCACAGTTAGCAAATCAACTGAAAAGTAGGTGAAGGGATGATTATGTATAGTTCCGGTCAACAGGCATCATGTAGTAAAACAATAACAGAAACGGATTTTGTATTATTTGCGGGTTTGAGCGGGGATTTTAATCCAATTCATATTGATCATGAGTATGCAAAACAAACTAGATTTAATCAAAGAATCGCACATGGTTTATTAACTTCTAGTTTATTATCACAATTGTTAGGCGTTCATTTACCAGGAAAGGGTTCCGTTTATATGGAACAAACTATTAAATTTACAGCGCCAGTTTTTATAGGAGATACGATTACAGCTACGGCAACAGTACAAGAATTTATGATAGAAAAGAGAGTTTTGAAATTGTTAACTGAGTGTCATAACCAAAAAGGAGATTTAGTGTTAACAGGTGTAGCGACTATGATGGTGCCAAAAGAAGGAGGAATTGTCTAATGAGAATTGGGATTGAAGCAACTGGTGTTTTCTTCCCAAAAGACGTAGAGACGGCCGCAGATTTATCTAAAAAAACAGGTATTCCTGAGAATATTATTATAGAAAAGTTTGGGTTATATGAAAAACATGTCGCAGACGAAACGATGCATGCATCAGATTTAGCTATTGCTGCTGCAAAGCCAATATTATTACAAGTAGATCCTCAATCTATTGATGTAGTCATTTATTTTGGCAGTCCACATAAAGATTACCACGTATGGTCTAGTGCCCCAAAAATTCAGCATGAACTTGGATTGAAAAATGCTTATGCTTTTGAAATTATGAATGTTAGTTCTTGCTTTCCAATCGCTCTCAAAGTCGCAAAGGATATGCTCTACTCTGATAAATCAATTGAAAATATATTATTAGTAGGTGGATGTAAAGAATCTCAAATTGTAGATTATGATAATCCACGCTCACGTTTTATGTTTAATTTTGCTGATGGCGGAAGTGCAGCTTTAGTAAAAAGGGGAGCTAGCAACGGTGAAATATTAGGCAGTGCGATTATAACGGATGGTTCATTTCATGACGATGTTCGTATTCCAGCTGGTGGATCGAAGCAGGTTGCGAGCTATGATACAGTTGAGAATCGACAACATTATATTGATGTAATAGATCCTATTAGTATGAAAGAACGTTTAGATCCAATTTCAACCCCTAATTTTGATAAGGTTATTCGGGAGGCGTTAAGAAAAAGTGGATTTACTCCTAAAGATATTAAAGTATTGTTACCACTGCATACAAAACGCTCTATGCTAATAGAATTGTTACAGGGGCTGGGCTTAGTAGAAGAGCAAGTTGTATATTTAGATCATTATGGGCATATGTCAGCACTTGACCCATGTATAGGTCTTCATTTTGCAAATGAGCAAGGGAAATTACAGCCTGGAGATATTGCAGTAGTGGTTAGTGCAGGTACTGGGTATACTTGGGCAGCTACTGTGATTAGATGGTAGTAAGCATGGATTTTATCAAAAAAATTATATGTTGTTTTTTCATTGTTATTGTGAGTCTAGGGATGTTTGCTTCTGTAGGAAGTGCCTCTGCTGTAAAATATGTGAAATCATGGGGGAGTGAGCTAGATACTTCTAAGTTATTAAGGACACCAGTGGCGATGGCAAGGGATGCAAAAGGATTTTTGTATGTTGTTGATATGGGGAATAATAGGATTTTGAAAATAGATAAGAATGGAGAAGTTGTTGATGCTATAGGAACTTTAGGTGAAGGTCCGGGACAGTTTAATATGCCATTTGGTATTGCTGTTGATAAAGAAGGTAATATTTTAGTTGCGGATACAGCGAATTATCGTATTCAAAAATTTAATGAGGAGTTTCAATTTATTAAAAGTTGGGGCACAAAAGGTAAAGGAAGTGAGCAGTTCTCGTTTCCTAGGGAAATTGCAGTAGATAGCGATAACAATTACTATATTACGGATGAATACAATCATCGTATTCAAAAATTTAATCCATTCTTTGTATATATGAAAGAATGGGGGAGAAAAGGAAGTGGAGAGGGAGAGTTTTTTCAACCTATGCAATTAGCAATTGATTCAAAAGATAATGTTTATGTTGTGGATCGGATTAATAATAGGGTTCAAAAATTTGATAATGAGGGTAATTTTCTTACAAAATGGGGTACAAATCATGGAGCTGGAAACTTAGATCCACTAGAAAATTGGAGAGAGGGTTCAGGAGATCTTTTTTTGCCAATAGGAATTGAAATCGATATAAATAATACGGTATATGTCACAGATACTTCTAATAATCGTGTGAATATTTACAATGAAAATGGGAATTTTTTAGAGTCTTTTGGAAGTTTTAATGGTATGTCAGGGCAGTTTTTCTCACCACAAGGAATAGATGTGGATAGTCAAGGGAATATCATTATTACAGATGGTTTACTCCAAAGAATTCAATTTTTTAAGAAAGCTAATTAATATTGGAGACTCAAAATGCTTGTTAGAAAGGATAGAAGTTTAATAGTTTGGGAATGCGGTATAGGTAGGAATAAAATATTTATATGAAATTGTAAAGGTGTTTAATGGAAATCGGAGAAGATACATGTATACTAACAATCTCGTTTATATTATTCAAAGGAAAAGTCATAATTACGGATGGGTAACTTTGGCGTGTTTGATTCTATCAGAAAGTAAAGTATGGGGAGGATCACAATGTCGATGAAAAAACGTAAATGGCTAAGAATGGTGGCTACTGGTTGTGTGTTAGGTTCGTTATTAATAACGGCAGCTTGTTCAGGAAAGAAAACAAGTACAGAGGATGAAAAGACGATTAAGGTAGGGGTTCTTGCTTCATTAACAGGTCCATTAGAATCATATGGAAAACAAACAGTCAACGGATTTGAATTAGGGTTAGACTATGCAACGGGTGGAACTGGGAAAGTGGAAGGGAAGAAGATTAAGTTTGTTGTAGAAGATACGGAAACAAAAGCTGATGTAGCAGTTAAAAAAGCTACGAAATTATTAGAAGAAGAGAAAGTCGATTTTTTAGTCGGATCGTCTAGTTCAAGTGATACATTAGCGGTTTTACCACTTGCAGAAGAATATGAAAAAATAATGGTTGTAGAACCAGCAGTAGCTGATAGTATTACCGGGAAGAACTGGAATAAATATATTTTTAGAACAGGTAGAAATTCATCTCAAGATGCAGTCGCTGGTGCTGCGGCAATTGCTAAAAAAGATGTAAAAATAGCAACGTTAGCACAAGATAATGCTTACGGCCGTGAGGGAATTGCGGCATTTAAAGCTGGAGCAAAGAAATTAGGTGCGAATATTGTAAACGAGCAATATGCTGATACAAATTCGACTGACTTCACTGCAAATATTCAAAATATCATTAGCTCAAAGCCGGATTATTTATTTATCGTTTGGGCAGGGGCAAATTCACCTTGGAAACAGTTAAAAGATATGAATGTGGAAGCGCAGGGTATTAAAATTTCTACCGGTGCACCAGATATACCGGCATTAAAAACGATGGATGCGTTAGTAGGAATGCAAGGTTTTTCTGTTTATTATCACACACTTCCGAAAAATAAGGTGAATGATTGGTTAGTTGAAGAACATAAAAAACGATTTAATGGTGCGGTGCCAGATTTATTTACAGCAGGAGGAATGTCAGCGGCAATTTCAATTGTAGAAGCTTTAAAGAAAACAAAAGGTGATACAGATGTAGATACATTGATTAAGAAAATGGAAGGAATGGAATTTGATACACCGAAAGGAAAGATGAAGTTTAGAGAAAAAGATCACCAAGCGATGCAGACACTTTATTCTATCACATTGAAAAAGCAAGATGGTGTTGATTATCCGGTGCCAGTATTAGAGCGAGAATTAACGATGAAAGAGACAGAACCTCAAGTTCAAAATAAATAGACTGAATTTTCTGTTGTTTACGTATAAAGAGGGAGTACACCCTCTTTATACGTATTTCTTTCATACTTAAAGCTTTAAAGGGAGGGATTTCGTGACACATTTGCTAGAAACGAAAAATCTTTGCGTATCTTTTGGCGAGCATCATGTTATTAAGGATGTGAATTTAACAGTACAAAAAGGAAAGCTCATTTCAATTATTGGACCAAATGGTGCAGGAAAGACAACGCTATTCAATTTACTAAGTGGACAAATTTCTCCAACAAAGGGTGAAGTATATTTTAAAGGACAAGAGATTACAAATTTATCAATTTCGGATCGTACTCGATTAGGAATTGGTCGTTCTTTTCAACTTACAAATATATTCCCAGAGTTAACGGTACTTGAAAATGTTCGTTTAAGTGTTCAATCATTTGTGCAAGATTACTATAGTTTTTTTCCGAGTTCGGCAAAATTTAAGCAACAAGTTGGAGAGGCGAGACGTTTCTTAAAAACAGTATTACTTCACGAGAAAGAACATGTATTAGCGAAAGATCTAGCGCATGGGGAAAAACGAAAGTTAGAGCTTGCGATGTTATTAGCTTTAAAAACGGATGTGTTACTACTTGATGAGCCGACGGCAGGTATATCAGTTGAGGAGGTACCGGCTATTTTACAAGTGATTGAAAATATTAAGAAACATCCAGAGAGTACAATTGTACTTATTGAACACAAAATGGATATGGTACTAGGTTTGTCAGACCATCTTATCGTTTTATTCCATGGAGAGTTATTGGCTGAAGGTTTGCCCGAAGAAATGATGAAAGATGAGCGTGTACAAAGTGCTTATTTAGGGGGATTATATAGTGGCACTATTACAAGTGAATAATATAGAGACGTATTTAGATCAGTTTCATATTTTACAAGGGGTATCTCTTACTGTTGAGAAAGGAACGATTACTGTACTGTTTGGAAGAAATGGGGCAGGGAAGACTACGACATTACGTTCGGTTATGGGATTTCACCATATCGCACATGGTGAAATTTATTATGATAGTACACAAGTAAATGGATTATCTACACATTTAATTTCAAGGAAAGGAATAGGGTATGTACCAGAAAATCAAGGTATTTTTCACGACCTGACAGTAGAAGAAACATTCGCTCTTGCTAGGGGGAAGGGAGAAGAAGCGGAAGAAAAAATAGACTGGATGCTTGAATTATTTCCAGATTTAAAGCAATTTTGGCACAAAAAAAGCGGACTCTTAAGCGGAGGGCAAAAGCAAATGCTAGCAATTTCAAGAGCATTTATTAATAGTGATGGTTTATTACTTATTGATGAGCCGAGTAAAGGCTTGTCGCCCATTATGATAGAAAAATTAATGATAGCCATTTTGAAAATGAAAGAGAAAACAACAGTTTTACTCGTTGAACAAAACTTTATGATGGCTAGTCAAATTGGTGATTACTTTTATATTATGGATAACGGAAGAATTGTTCATAACGGTTTTATGCATGAATTAAAAGAGGATAAGGAAATGTGTCACAAATATTTAGGAATCTCTTAACATGAATCCGGGGTGAGAAGGATGGATGTGTTAATCAATTTACTTGTAAATGGGATTTCAACAGGGATGCTCATTTTTTTATTAGCGTCAGGTCTTTCACTTATTTTCGGTTTAATGAGCGTTCTAAACTTCGCACATGGTGGGTTATTTGCATGGGGAGCTTTTACAGGTGTATGGATATTTAATACAACTGGAAGCTATTTACTCGCTTTAATTGGAGCAATTGCTATGGGGATGTTTCTTGGATTCATTTTAGAAAGATTCCTTATTAGACCGGTATATGGAAATCATGTTCGCCAGCTTCTTGTGACGCTTGGAGGAATGCTTGTACTTAGTGAATGTATTAAAGTATTTTGGGGGCCAAATCCAATTGGTGCTAAATTACCGTTATGGTTACAAGGTAGTTATACATTTGAAGGCGTTATATTAATTAAATATCGTCTATTCGTTATTTTAATTGGGATCATCATTTACATTGCCTTACTATTATTGCTCAAAAAAACAAAGATAGGTCTTATGATTCGCGCAGGTGTAATGGATAAAGAGATGGTTCAAGCGCTCGGTATTAATGTAAAAGCGATATTTTCTTTCGTCTTTTTATTAGGAGCAGGGATGGCGGCTTTGGGAGGCTTCTTATTAGCACCGTATTCAGGTGTTATTTTCGCCGAGATGGGTATGCAGTATGCGATTTTAGCTTTTATAGTAGTGATAATTGGAGGATTAGGAAGCGTACAAGGTTCAGCAATCGCTTCTTTAATTGTTGGATTAGCTGGTGCTTTTACAGCATATTTTATACCGGATTTATCACTTGCAATTAATATGTTAATGTTACTATTTTTCTTAATAGTGAAGCCAACGGGACTTGTTGGTGAAAAGGGGTGAAATGGTGAACAGCACATCGAATCGAATTAAAGTATACTTCGGAGTATTTATGCTCATTTGTTTAAGTGTATTTCCATTCGTAAATGATTCACGGAGCTTGTTAATTTTGTTCACTCAAATCTTCATCTTTGCTATTTTCGCTATGAGTTTTGATGTTCTCCTTGGATATACAGGTATTGTTTCATTCGGTCATTGTATGTTCTTTGGTATAGGGGCGTATGGGGTAGCACTTTTATTTGATCGACAAGGGGTGTCTATCACAAACTTTTTTATAGGAATAGCAGCCGCAATTATTGTATCAGCCATCGTTAGTTATATAATCGGTTTGCTTTCTTTACGGCTGAAAAGTCATTTTTATGCAATGTTAACGCTCGCTATTTCCCAGCTGTTTTTTGTACTTGCTGAAAAATGGCGTTCACTGACTCATGGAGGAGATGGATTTACATTTCGTGTACCAGATATATTCCGTGATCGTTTTACATTTTATTATATAACATTTATATGTCTAATCAGTATTTTCATTTTGTTACGTCTTTTTACAAAATCTTCAATTGGGAAAGTGTTAAAGGCGATTTCACAAAATGAACAACGAGTTGAAGCACTTGGCTATAAAGTTCTTCATTATAAAATTATTGCTAGTGTTGTTGCAGGAGTAGTTGCAGCGATTAGCGGTGGTTTATTTGTTATCACTTTACGCTTTGTTAATACAACTGTATTTTCAATTGAAATGACATTAAATGCATTATTGATGACAATGATTGGGGGAGTTGGAACGTTAATCGGAGCTATTGCTGGAGCGGGGATTATTGAATCATTGAAATATTATTTATCAGAACTAGCTACAGAGTATCCAATTTTTGAAAGGTGGACGATTATTCTTGGTTTATTGTACATTATCGTGCTTCTAGTTTTTCCGAAAGGGTTAGTTGGAACAGTTAAGAAGTTGAAGAATTTTAAAAGGGATAAGAAGGAGAAGAGCACAGGGGTGGAGCAGAACGTGTAAAATAAGTCTTCAAGATGAAAAGGGATGTCCTAGTAGTTAAACATATTAACTAGGTAACATCCCTTTTTATTTTATTAGGCCGTACGATAGTATATGAAGTTATATTAGCGATTCGAAAAGGGATATCTATTTACCCGTAAAATACGACAAGTGTAGCCTCTTTATTAATTAAATAGTTCACCTGGAATCACTTTATCTAAGTCTCGAGTTGTAAAGAAGTTAATAGGTAGTTTTTCAACCGCGACATTTTCAACTGGAACTAATTTATCATTTCTAATCGGTAAAAAAGCTATCCCATTTCCCTCAACAATAAACTCTTCAATAAGCGAATAAGAATCTAACTGTTGAAGTTGATGCTGAGATAGATTGTTTTCTTTTAGAAATTGTATTGTCATATTTCTAAAAGGGCACTTTTTATCGTTACTAACAAAGAAAAGTTCTTTTGAAAAGTCAATGTTACACTGTTCTTTCGCTTTTAATAAGCCTACAGAAATTGAAGTGGTGAATACTTTTTTAAACGCTGCGTCGGGATAATCCTCATAAGTTATGACCATATCAACTTTTTGTTGCTGTAGTAGTTTTTGTAAATGGCTACTACTTTCTATATATATTTGATAATTCCTGAAATTTTCTTTAATACGCATACTTAAATAATTAGTCAAAATAGATTGTGACGTCGCTATTACATAAGAAGAAGCACTTGTTTTAATTTCATCTTTCGCTTCTTCTAAAAGAGCTAATATTTTATTCGTGTAGTCTAATAAAATGTCACCAGAAGGTAACAGGGAGACACCTTTGTTATCTCTATGTAGTAAAGGTGTTTCTAATTCTTGTTCTAATTTTTTGATTCGCTCAGTTACATTTGGTTGTACATAGCCTAGCTCTTTAGCAGCTTTACTAATAGATCCTTCGTTAGCTACAGTTTTAAATATAATAAGATCATTTATTTCCATTCATTTCAGCCCCTTATACGGTATCATTATAAATGATATCAAACATAATTTATACCTATTTTACGTCAGCCGATCATCGGTTTATCATTATGTATATAAGATCGAAAGTGAGTGATAAACATGATTGGTATGCAATATAAGGTCATTTTACCAAAGGATTATGACATGGAGATTATTAAAAAAAGGGTAAAGGATAATGGGTTTAAAACTGATGGTTTTCAAGAACTAAATTTTAAGGCTTATTTAATTACTGAGACAGGTAAGGATGGGGATTTCTATAACTGTTATGCACCTTTATATATGTGGAATGGTCATGAAGGGATGAATAAATTTATCTTTGAAGGGTATTACGATAATATTTTGCAATCGTTTGGGTGGCAACAAATAAATATAGGTGTTCCATTAGTTGTTAATTTAAGTAATGATTTTAGAAAAAGTAGATATGCTGTTGAATATGCAGGGAGTATTTCTCAAAGTAAATCGCTGATTGGGACGCAATTAAATAAAGTAAATGAAAATGTGCAAAACATAGAAAAATGTTTAGGAAATGTAATAGTTTATAATCCGGATAAGTGGGGATATAGTCAATTCAGTTTTTATAAGGAAAAGCCTGAAATAGATGTAATGGACGATGTTACTATTTATGAGATTTTACATATTTCACGAGGATATGTTGTTGAATGCTAAATTAAGAAAAAGGAATGAAAATCTATGCCTTTTGTGAACGTTTATTATCATGAAGATATATTAAATAAAGAAGAGTTGAAAAAGATAGGTGAATGTATCCATCTTTCATTAATTGAACATTTTAACATCCCTGAAAATGATTATTTTCAAATATTTTTACCTTATCAACAAAATCAATTTTTGTATAATCCATATTATTTGTTGGAAAGAGGAGAACTGAGAATATGATTCATGTTTCTATTACATGTGGACCTGGAAGAACAGTGCAACAGAAAAAAGGTTTGTATCAATCTATATCCTTTGAAATTTCAGCATGTTCTAATCTGAAAGTTACTGACATTTTTATTACATTACATGAGACAGCTGCTGAAAACTGGTCATTTGGTCAAGGGATGGCACAATTGGTAAAAATGAAGGGAGCAAAATGATGAATGAACCAATTGAATTCTATATTCCAAAGAAAATGAGAGAAGTAGCACCTGTATTTTCTCATTATAGTGAAGAGATATTATTTGAGGAAGTGTGGCGGGATGCCGCTTTAACATTAAGAGAAAGAAGCTTATGTACATTGTCGGCACTAATCAGTCTTGGTAATACAGAACAATTACCATTTCATCTGAAGCTAGCTAAACAAAATGGGATAATGGGGAATGAATTAGTTGCATTAATAACACATATGGCTTTTTACGTTGGTTGGCCAAAAGCTGTGGCAGCTTTAAATATAGCAATGAATGAAATGGAAAGTTAAGAATGATGATTTTGGGAGGTATTTTTAACATATTTCTACTTGCATTACTATCACTTGAGTGGTAAAGTGATAGTAAGATCAACGCTAGGAAGTGATGAAACATGCGTGAAAATACGATAGGATCGTTAATATGGCTACGTTTAATACGATTTACGAACCAAAGTAATCAAATGTCAAATGAGTTTTTAAAACGTTTTGATTTAACAACAGCCCAATTTGATGTGCTTTTGCAAATACGGACTTATCAGCCATTAACACAAATGGAGTTAGCAGAAAAGGTTACCGTTACACAAGGCGGTATTTCTCGAATGTTAACACGTCTTGAAAAAGAAGGATATATTATACGAAAACAAGATTGGAAAACGAAAACAATTAGTCTTACAGAGCAAGGGGAAGCGGCTTTAGAAAGAGCATTGCCAGAGCAACTTGCATTTCAATCATCATTTTTTGATGATGTATTAAATGAAGAAGAGCAGAAAATACTATACGAGTTGATGTCAAAAGTTCATAAGCATAGTGAAAAAAAAGAATTACCGAATGAGTAATTTTTTTTACTTAATCAATTGACTAATCAAGTGATAAAGAGGAGGAAGTTTTATGTATACAATTCCAGGGCATCACCACATTTCTATGGTGACTAAAAATGCGAAAACGAATAATAATTTTTATCGAGATGTTTTAGGGTTACGCCGGGTGAAAAAGACAGTCAATCAAGATAATCCATTTATGTATCATTTGTTTTATGGTGATTTAACAGGGAGTGCCGGAACTGAATTATCATTTTTTGAAATGCCGAATGTAGGTAGAACAATCCGTGGTACAAATGCAATAACACAAATAGGCTTGCTCGTACCTTCAATAGAAAGTCTTACATTTTGGAAGAGACGTTTTGAGTCACTCCAGGTGGCGCATGGGGAAATTACAACTTACGCCGGAAGAGACGCACTGCACTTTGAAGATCCAGATGGTCTACGGTTAGTGCTGTTAAATAATAAAGATGAAGAGGTGCCTGAATATTGGACTGCATGGGATGAATCTTCTGTAGAGCAGAATCATCGTATTTTAGGCATGGGAACAGTTGAAATGACAGTGCGCAGTTTAAATAAATTATCAAAAACATTAACAGGTTTGTTTAGTTATAAAGAAGTATCTCGTTCAGACGATGAGGGGATTTATCAATCTATTGATGGTCAATCTTTTGGAGAAATTTTGGTGAAACAGCAAGATGGAGAGAGTGAAAGACCCGGAAAAGGAAGTATTCATCATTTAGCTATTCGTGTGAAAAATGATGAAGAACTGAGTTATTGGAATGAAGCGGTGAAAGATAAAGGGTTCCAATCAACAGGGATTATCGATCGCTTTTATTTTAAAAGTTTATATTTCCGTGAGTCAAATGGCATTTTATTTGAGATTGCGACGGATGGACCAGGATTTACAGTAGATTCAACAGTTGAAGAATTAGGAAAAGAGCTGGATTTACCACCATTTTTAGAAGAGAGAAGAAAAGAGATAGAAGAGAAATTAATACCACTTAATTAAAAGGGAGAGAGTAACTATGGAAAAATACCGTATTGATACAAGTAAGGGAATTGAATTTGGATTATATTCAATTGGAGATCATATTTTAAATCCGCATGATGGTTCGAAAATAAGTGCAGAAAAAAGAATTCATGAACTAATTGAAACAGCTAAGTTAGCAGATGAAGCTGGAATTGATGTGTTTGCTGTCGGTGAAAGTCATCAAGCGCATTTTACAACGCAAGCTCATACAGTTATTTTAGGAGCTATTGCACAAGCTACGAAAAACATTAAAATCGCGAGTTCTGCAACAGTATTAAGTACGTCAGATCCGGTTCGTGTATATGAGGATTTTGCCACAATTGACTTAATTTCTAATGGTCGTGCTGAAATCGTTGCTGGTCGCGGCTCTCGTATTGGGGGATATAGTTTACTTGGTTACGATGTAAATTATTATGAAGAACTATTTGAAGAGAAGATGGAACTTTTATTAAAAATAAATAAAGAAGAAAGTGTAACATGGAAAGGGCAGTTTAGAACGCCACTTGAACATGCGGCAATTATACCGAGAGCTAAAAATAACAATATGCCAATTTGGCGTGCTGTTGGAGGGCCACCTGCTAGTGCAATTAAGGCAGGACGCGCAGGTGTACCAATGATGCTTACGACACTTGGTGGCCCAACTGTTAATTTTAAAGTTTCGGTTGATGCATATCGTGAAGCAGCTGAGCAAAGTGGTTTTGATCCAGCAACATTACCAATTGCGACAACAAGTTTATTTTATACAGCAGAAAATTCACAAGATGCACTTAGTGAATATTATCCTCATATTAATGCTGGTATGCTTGCGCTACGCGGTGGTGGGTATCCAAAACAACAATTTACTAACGCAGTAGATCACCGTGATGCGTTAATGATTGGTAGCCCGCAACAAATTATTGAAAAAATGCTTTATCAATATGAATTATTTGGACAGCAACGTTTTATGGCACAGATTGATTTTGGCGGTGTACCATTTGATAAGATTGAGAAAAACATTGAATTAATTGCTACCGAAATTATGCCGGCTGTTAGAAAATATACAACGAAATAATGATTAAAGTACCGGGAATATAATTTATTCTCGGTACTTTTTTATTTAGTCTGTTTGAAAAATGACAAAAAAACGAATTTTATGTCTAGAGAAAGGGGAGTTTTTTTCTATTTGTGAATAACAATATTGTTGATTTGAATTTTGGAAATACATTTTTCTCTTGACAAAAAACTAGCATATTTCTAGGTTTGATTCGAGGACATTTTTCAAGGGTAAAGTCAAGCGTATGAAGAGAAAAACATAATAACAATTGATATAAGAGTGTGTTGTATGTTTGAAAAGTACGTTTTTAAAATGTGAGAAATCAAATTCAAAAAAATTACAAAAGACATATTTCAGACAAAATCCTGTCAATAATACGTCAAAAATCACCTGAATTTATTATGTAAGTATATTATACAATTCGATTAACGAATAAAACACTACTGAAATAGTGAAAAGGTAAATCGTATGAAGAAAGTTCTTTTGTAATTATCTAAAAAACTGACAATCTATATTTTCAGAAAGTACATAAACGAATTTATCTTTTTGTATTTCCACATGATTGAATTGTTCGTTATGAAGTGAATTCATACAATTCAATCGATATTACGATATAAAAAAATATGAAGGAAGTGACTTTAGCATGGAAACGCTCGAATTGGCACGAATACAATTTGCATCAACAACGATTTTTCATTACTTTTTCGTTCCGCTGTCTATAGGTTTAGCTTTTATCATTGCGTTAATGCAAACGTTGTATGTGGTAAAGGGACAAGAAATTTATAAGAAGATGACAAAGTTTTGGACACAAATATTCCTTGTTAACTTCGCAGTAGGTGTAGTAACAGGTATTTTACAAGAATTTCAGTTTGGTATGAACTGGTCAACGTATTCACGTTTTGTTGGTGATGTTTTCGGACCATCACTTGCAATTGAAGGTTTATTAGCATTTTTCATTGAGTCTACATTCCTAGGTTTATGGGTATTCGGTGAGGATAAACTTCCGAAGCGAGTTCACCTTTTATGTATTTGGCTCCTCTCAATAGGAACAATGTTATCAGCATTTTGGATTTTAACTGCAAGTGCATTTATGCAGTCCCCGGTAGGATATGAAATGGCTGCAGATGGACGTGCGCAGATGAATGATTTCTTGGCGATTATTCAAAATCCACAACTATGGGTGCAATTCCCGCATACAATTACAGCGGCACTTGCAACAGGCGCATTCTTTATTGCTGGTGTTAGTGCATGGAAAATCGCAAAACAACAAGAGACTGAGGTGTTTAAGAAGTCTTTCCGAGTTTCTATCGTTGTTGGAACAATTTCAACAGCATTGGTATTATTTTTCGGTCATGCACAAGCGCAAAATTTAATTAAGACACATCCGATGAAAATGGCAGCAGCTGAAGCATTATGGAATACGAGTGAGGATCCAGCGCCATTTACAGTATTTGCAAAAATTGATACAGAGAAGAAAGAAAATTCGTTTGAAATTCAAATCCCTTATATGCTAAGTCTATTGTCATACGATAAATTTAGCGGTCAAGTAGAAGGAATGAATCAAATTCAAAAACAATATGAAGAAAAATATGGACCTGGAGATTATATTCCGCCAGTACATACTATGTTCTGGAGTTTTAGAGCGATGGTAATGAGTGGAACATTCATGCTTCTTCTAGGAGTGTACGGCTGGTTCTTATCAAGAAAAGATCGTTTAGCTGAAAAAACTTGGTATTTAAAATTAATGGTATATGCAATTGCACTACCGTTTATCGGAAATACAGTAGGTTGGATTATGACTGAAATGGGACGTCAGCCTTGGGTTGTCTTCGGTGTTATGAAAACAGAAGATGCAGTATCTCCAAATGTTTCATTTGGAGAAGTATTATTCTCTCTTGTTTCATTCACATCACTATATGTAATTATTGGAGGCATTACTGTTTACTTATTCGTTCGTATCATTAAAGGACATGCGAATAAGAAAACGAAAAAGGATTATCAAAGCCATGATCCATTTGATAAGGAGGAAGAGTATGTTATCTCTTAATGAGTTGTGGTTTCTAATTATCTCAACCTTATTCGTTGGCTTCTTTGTACTTGAAGGTTTCGATTTTGGTGTAGGAATCGTTTCAAGGTTTTTAGGAAAGAATGATTTGGAAAAGCGTATATATTTAAATACAATTGGACCGTTTTGGCACGCTAATGAAGTATGGCTTGTTTGTGCTGGTGGCGCTATGTTTGCGGCATTTCCGCATTGGTATGCAACTTTATTTAGTGGGTTCTATATTCCGTTTGTGTTTATGCTTCTTGCATTAATTATAAGAGGTGTTTCCTTTAAATTCCGTGCGAAAATAGAAAACCATAAGTGGAAAAGTTTCTGGGATTGGGGCATGTTTATTGGAAGCATGCTACCTCCTATACTTTGGGGAGTTGCAATTGCAAACTTTATGACAGGTGTACCAATTGATGAAAGTAAAAATATGGTAGGCGGATTTATGAAATTACTTCACCCATTTGCATTACTTGGAGGAGTTATGTTTCTTCTTCTATGTATTGTTCATGGTTTGCAATTTCTTACTATACGTACAACAGGAAAATTACGAGAACGCGCACGTATTGCCGCAACAAAGATTGCACCTTTTGCATTAATAACACTTCTTGTTTTTGCAGCTGTAGGGTTATGGAAAACAGATATTTTCACTGCACATGGTTCAGAGTGGCTAATGGTTCCGATTGGAGCTTTTGTAGCACTATTTGTTTCTACTTTATTAAATAAAAGAAGAAGAGATGGTTGGGCCTTCTTTATGACAAGTTTAACAATCATTTTGCTAAGTGCAAGTGTGTTCATCGGTATGTTCCCGCGTGTCATGATTAGCTCATTAGGAGCGGTAAATGATTTGACAATTTATAATGCAGCATCAGGACCTTATGCATTAAAACTGATGAGCTATTTCTCTCTTGCTATTTTACCGTTTGTTATCGGTAGTCAAATATGGAGTTTCTATGTATTTAGACAACCTGTTAAGTCAGACAAAGATTTGGAGTACTAATGAAAAGAAAAAGAGGACTTCCGTCGTATCCTGGTAGCCGAGTTTTATATGTAACTTTAAGTCTTATTAGCATTTTAGAGGCGTGTAGTATCATTGCGCAGACAGTGTTTTTAGCACGAGCAATCACATTTTTATTTCAAGGAGAAACAGTGCAAGCTGTGCTAAATGAAACTGTTTATTTTGGAATCATGTTTGCAGCACGCCAAATGTTGGTGCGAGCATCGCAAATATTGGTTGAGCGTTTCGCTGAAAAAACAGGATTGGCATTACGTAAACAGTTAATAGAAGCATATTTTACATTAGGGCCGAGATTTGTCCAAACGAATGGGACTGGCCATCTGGTTACTTTATCGATAGAAGGTATTGAAAAATTTAAAACTTATATTGAATTAACAATTCCTAAAATGATTAGAAGTACTATCGTACCAGGACTAATTGTTCTATATGTTTTTACACTGGACATTAAGTCTGGAATCATTTTAGTTGTAACGATTCCAATTGTGATTATATTTATGATCCTTCTAGGATTAGCAGCGCAGAAAATGGCGGATAGCCAATATGAAACATATCGTGTACTTTCTAATCATTTCGTAGATACGTTAAAAGGGTTAGAAACATTAAAGTATTTAGGGAAAAGTAAACAGCACGAAGGAAAGATTGAAAAAGTAAGTAAACGATATAGAAAAGCAACGATGCGTACTTTGCGAGTTGCTTTTCTTTCTTCTTTTGCATTAGATTTCTTTACGAGTTTATCAATTGCATTTGTAGCAGTTGGATTAGGGATACGGTTAATAGATGGGACAATTATACTGTTACCAGCTCTTACGATTTTAATTTTAGCGCCGGAATATTTTCTGCCGATTAAGCAAGTTGGAGCGAATTATCATGCTACATTAGATGGACAACTTGCAATGGAGCAAATAGAAGAAATTTTACAGAAACAAAAAGAAATAGAAAAGAAAGATTCAAATGTAGATATAGTATGGAATTCTTCTAGTAGTTTGAAATTACAAGATGTAAAAGTAAATAATGATGAATCTGAAAAGGCTATATTAGAGGAAATTGATTTTACTTGGCAAGGTAACGGTGCTATAGGCATTATTGGTGAAAGTGGGGCAGGGAAATCAACGTTAATCGATGTGTTAGCAGGATTTCTACCTCCTTCGGGTGGGAAAATGTTAGTAAATGGTGTGGAAATTGGTGAATCTACTCGAGAAGATTGGCAAAAAAATATTGCTTATATTCCGCAGCAGCCTTATATTTTTCCACTTTCGTTAAAAGATAATATTTGTTTCTATGAAACGAATACAACTGATGAAGAAGTTGAGAGAGTTATTAATGAAGTTGGTCTTCGTTCGCTCGTTGCATTATTACCACATGGGATGTACGAAAGAATTGGAGAAGGTGGACGTATGCTTAGTGGCGGACAAGAACAACGTGTCGCTATGGCACGTGCACTTTTAAGTAAAAAGCCAATCATTTTATTAGATGAACCTACAGCACATCTTGATATTGAAACTGAATTTGAAATAAAGCAATCGATGTTACGTCTGTTTGAAGGTAAGCTAGTATTTCTTGCAACGCATCGTCTCCATTGGATGAAGCAAATGGATCATATTCTTATTTTAAATAAAGGGGAAATTAAAGAAAGTGGAACATATGAAGAGCTTTTAAAGAATGAGACATTACATTTTCATAGGGAAGAGAGGGGAGAGCGATGAGTAACTGGATTAAACCTCATATACAGCAAAATAAAGGTAGAATGACGTTGACTATTTTCCTCGGGCTTCTTGGAGTTAGTTCAGGTGCGATGTTACTTTTCATTTCAGGTTATTTAATTTCTAAATCTGCTCTCAGACCAGAAAATGTAATGGTTGTATATGTTCCTATAGTTGCAACGCGTGCGTTTAGTATAGGGCAAGCTGTTTTTCATTATTTAGAGCGTTTAGTAGGGCATGACGTCGTTCTACGAATTTTAGAAAAAATGAGGACAAAACTATATAGAATTGTAGAACCACAGGCGTTATTTTTGCGCTCAAGATTTCAAACTGGTGATGTACTAGGTGTATTGTCTGATGATATAGAACATTTACAGAATCTATATTTACGTACAATATTCCCTAGTATATTAGCGTTAGTTGTATATAGCATTTTCGTACTTGTTATCGGTGCATTTGACTTAGTATTTGCACTTATCGCAGCTTGTATGTTAGCTGTTATTGTTTTTCTTCTTCCATTCGTATCACTACTTTTGATGAAACGACATCATGTTGCTTTGAAGCGAGGAAGAAATCGTTTGTATCAACAATTGACAGATGCTGTATTTGGGTTATCTGATTGGCAGGCGAGTGGTAGAAAAGATGAATTTATTAATGCATATGTAGAGCAAAATGTCCAGCTGTTAAAGACAGAAAAGAGAGTGAAACGCTGGTACCATATTCGAGACAGTATCATTCATTTAATAGTCGGCATTGTAGTTATTTCAATGATTATGTGGACTGGAAATCAAGCAGCAAGTGAACAGATTGCACCTACAGTTATTGCAGCGTTCGTATTAATGACATTATCTGTGACAAATGCGCTTATCCCTATATCAGATGCTATTGATCGAATTCCATCTTATGTAGAATCTGCTCATAGGCTTAAAAGCGTAGAAAGTGATAGCATTTTGCAAGATGGAAATGAGTTACCTGGAGATAAAGATTACGTTGCACAAAAACATATAGATATTGAACTGAGTAATGTGTCGTATAATTATCCGGATAGTAATGAACCTGTATTAAAAGATGTATCATTGCAAATAAAGGCAGGAAAGAAAATTGCTATTTTAGGTAGAAGTGGAACAGGAAAATCTACTTTACTAAAACTGTTAACTGGGGCGCTACGTCCGGTGAGTGGGCAAGTTATATTGAATGGTGAACAAGCTCGTACGGGTTTTTTGTCAAAATATATTTCTGTATTAAACCAAAAACCACATTTATTCGATACGACAATTGGAAATAATGTGCGGATCGGTAAACCAGAGGGTAATGATGAAGAGATATGGAGAGCTTTAGAGAAAGCACAGCTAGCACCGCACATTGCTTCTCTTCCTGATGGATTACAAACAAAAATGCATGAAATGGGAAAGAGGTTTTCTGGCGGAGAAAGGCAAAGGGTAGCATTTGCAAGAACTCTTATGCAAGAAGCATCGATTATTGTGCTTGATGAACCAACTATCGGTTTAGACCCTAAAACGGAATTAGCCTTAATAGAAACAATGTTTTCTGCAACAGAAGAAAAGACTGTTATTTGGATTACACATCATCTTGTAGGAATTGAACATGTAGATGAAATTATTTTCCTTGATAGTGGCCAAATCGCTATGCAAGGTAGTCACGAACAGCTACTGAAAGAAAATGAGAAATATCGTAGGTTATATGAGCTTGATAAAGGTATATAAGAATGAGATGCAAAAAAACACAAATTCTTGGTAGTTCAAGGTTTGAGTTTTTTTGTATTTGTGGTGAAATCATATAAGCCGTATAAGCTATTTGATCATGAAATGGTTATATATTGTTAGAAAGGGTGTTTAAAACCTATCCTTTCAAGGCAATACTTGAGCCATAGTGAAAGGATTGTTGGAAGGCGTGATTATATGTTTGAAGAGGATGGCATTGTTTTAATACTGGAGCCTGCTGATGAGCGGAATATGAGGAAATTTATTTTTACAGTACCGAAGTCAGTTTATGAAAAAAAAGAAATTTTATTACATTACGGAACACCTTTAGGTCAAGGATATACGGACATTATAGAAGATATTATTAGTGTACATATAGACATAGATATTATAACAGTAATAGGGCATGTGAGAGGATAAAGAGAAACTTTAATTAGTGAGAGTTATAAGTATCTGGAAAACAGACGTACTTAAAATAAGTATGTCTGTTTTTATATTTAAATGAAGATAGTTTCGAGGTACATGTTGAACAGGATAATAATGATTTTTCTAGAATTTATAAGAGGAAGATTAAAAAAATAAGATATGATGTGATAAAGTGTATAAGAAGAAAATAAAGTGTTTAAAAATGAATAAAAGTATGGCAATTATTTAGGAGGTAAAAATGAAGTTTACAAAAACAATGTTACTTTCAATTGTAGTTTCAATTGGTTTGATGGGATGTTCGCTAGTAGAGGAAGGGAAGAACTCCATAGATTACGCTCAAAAAGCGACAGACTATGTAAATGAAATAAGTGCATTTGCAAATGAAGCGCCAGCATTAGCAGAAAAGGCCGTTAATGATGGGGAAGCCCGGAAAGAACTAGAAACGAAACTTACTGAAATTAAACAAGATATACCAGCTTTTAATGAATTAACACCACCAGATGTAGCGAAGGATCTTCACCAGCAAATCGTCGGGTATAATGAAAAGTTAAATACATTAATTGATACATCTATGACAAAGATAGAGGAAGGGAAAATGAATGTAGAGCAGTTTAAAAACTCTGAGCTTATGCAGACGATAGAACAAGTTCGTGATTTGAAAGATAAGGTTCAAAATTTAGGGCAATAACAAAAAGATCCGTTTATCATAAACGGATCTTTTTGTTATTGAATACAATAGATGATTAAATCAATGAAAAAACTAATATTGCCGAACGGATCTTTTTGTTATTGAATACAATAGATGATTACACCAATGACAATAATAATGTTGCCAATGATTTTTCGTTTCGTGATTTTCTCCCCTAGGAAGTACCAACTGAAAATTAAAATGATGATATAACTTAATGATTCTAATGCAGATGCTTGCTTTAATGCCATGCCCTTTAAGGCGATCACATTTAATCCGGCATTAATTACAAATAAAAAGTAGCCGATGATAACATAAGGATTCACATATTCTTTTATTCTAGAATCGTATTGTTGTAAAGTAGCCTTTTTTAATAATATTTGTGAGTAATTGGCTAAAATTATCCCAAATATCAATAATAACATATAACTATTCATCTTTTGTCACCACCACAATTCCGACGATAATAATAGCTGCGCCAAGTATGTGATTCCACTGTATCGTATCTCCAAACAGGAATACTGACCAAAGCATTGACCATAGTATGATAATCCCACGGTGTGAATATGCTCTAGAAATTTCAAAGTTCTTAATGACTTGTTGCCATAGAATTGCATATCCGAATAAAAGTACAACAAGTCCGAAGTAAGCAATAAAAAATGAAATTGATGCAATAGGGAATTGAGATGCCCATTTCATGTAAACCATAATGATAGAATATATCAAGAAGGCTACATGTAGAAATACATAGTTTTTAATAGTTGGTTTCATATATTCACTCTCTTTTACATATAAATACATACATTTGAAATGAATGTATGTAATCAATAGTTTCTTATTACATAATGTACATTGAAATTGTTTTTTCAGTACATATCATAGATTGTTGCTTATCATTTCACATTCCAAAATATATAGTAACATGTCTTCTATTGTAAAACAACAGAAGACATTAGGCACTATTTGTTATGAGTGATATCCACTTCCTTCTATTAAAAATGTAATTGTATTTTTAAGCATTACAAGATAGTGGAATAAGTGTCGTTAGTCTCTCCATCGCTCTATAATTTGTATCGTTTTATTGGTTGCATCCATCTCTACTTGAATACCTATTGGCAAAGTAATCATTGGATGAGTATGACAACAATCAAAATCGGCTAGAAAAGGAAGTTTTTGATTTTGTAATACTTCTAATAATATTTCGTAAGGTTTTCTATTTGTACCACAATCATCAAATTGCTCATGTTTTCCAAGGATGATACCTGAAACTTTATCAAAAACGCCGTTAATTTTAAGTAATGAAAAACTTCTTTCGATAGTAGCTGCATCTTTTGAGCTATCTTCAATAAAGAGAATGTCACCATCTTGAATAAGTGGCATATAGGGGCTACCCCAAATACCTTGTATAGTATTTAAATTCCCACCAATAATACGTCCAGTAGCTTTCCCACCAATTACTGAAATCCAATTGTTCGGTCGAAGATCTTTTTCTTTCGTTTTTTCTTCCCAATTAATAAATTCATCTGACCAAAATAACGGCTGGTTTATGTTGTAAGGAAGGTTTTGATTAGTTAATAAAGTATCCGCAAAATATTTGTACGTGCAATCTACGAAAGGCTCAAATTCACCAAAAGAAGGAACAAGTGCTGGACCATAAAATGTAGGAATTCCTGTTTTTGCATAAATTCCTAGTAATAATGCCGTTGTGTCTGAATAGCCAATCATTATTTTAGGATTCTTTTGAAAAGTCTCATAATCAATATAAGGTAATAATGAATTTGAATTCAGTCCCCCAATTGTCGACATGATACAAGAGACGTTAGGGTTTCTAATCAAGTCATTTAATTCCTCAGCACGCTCTTTAATGCTCCCGGAACGATAATAATCATATTGACCTGTTAGTGAACCTTCTAATATATGAAATCCTTTCTGTTCTAAGTATAATTTTGCGCGCTCAAATCTCTTTGAAGAAGTATAGGTTACTGGTGAAGAGGGAGAGTAGATGCCAATGGTATCGCCATATTTTAATGCTTTTGGAAGTATCATTTGTATAAATCCTTTCTATTATATAGTGTTTTTGTGTTTAAATGTAATTGAATATTCTTATATTTCGTTGTTTTTAGTGTAACACATATGAAAAAGAGAACGAGGTTGAAATTATAATTGTTATAGATGAATAAATATGCTTTTTACCTTGACGATATAAAGTAATTGTTGTTATGGTTAAACATGAGTGTATAAAAGGTTTGTTAAAGGAGTTTTAGAATGAAGCGGTTAAAATGGGGAAGATTAACAATCCTATTAGTAGTAATTCTGGGTATATGTTGGTTCTTTTTCCAAGGAGTTCAAAAGAGTGAAACAAATGTAGATACTCAGCCTTTACAAGTGGCAGAGCTACCTAAAACAGGGCTATCTGAAAAAGTAGTTCCACCAAAATATATACCACCAGAAATTGATGCAAAAGCAGCTATTATTATCGATGCGAGTAATGGAGAGGTTATTTATCAAAATAATGAAAATGAAGCTGTTGCCCCTGCTAGTATGTCAAAAATGATGACAGCATATCTCGTTTTAGAGAGTATACATAATGGGAAAGTCCACTGGGAAGATCCAGTGAAAATAAGTGCAAAGTCGGCACAAACAGAGGGTGCAAAAATCCCGATGCAAGCAAATGATACATTAACTGTTAAGGACTTATATCATGCGTTAATGATTGAATCGGCTAATAATTCGGCTGTCGCTTTAGCGGAACATGTAGCTAAGACAGAAAAAAACTTTGTTCAACTTATGAATGAAAAAGCAAAGCAGTTAGAAATGTCAGATAAAGCTAAATTCGCGAATGCTTCCGGATTACAGGAGCCCGACGGAAGTGAAACGAAAATGACAGCAGCTGACGTAGCAAAATTAGCGTATCATCTTATAAAAGACTATCCAGAGATATTAGAAGTGACTCACTTACGTCAAAGTCAGTTAGCATTTAATAATGTTAATGTTACAAGCACAAATGAGATGTTAAACAAAAATAATAAAGCTTTATATATAGAAGGAATAGACGGATTAAAAACAGGATTTACAGATAGCGCAGGGTATTGTTTTACAGGTACTGCAAAACAAGGTGATAATCGCATTATTACAGTTGTTATGGGGACAAAAAGTAAAACAAAACGTTTTACAGAAACAAATAAATTAATGTCCTATGCATTTCAATTGCTTAATTAGGTGAAGAAAGAAGTAATTTAGATTGTTATAAAAATAAGACAGACAGTTTATTGAACCTTGATTTTGGTGACAATAAACTGTTTTTTTATTTTTTGACGTATAGGAAGTGAAAACTCAAGTGATATCATTTGAGTTTGTTTTTGTTTGTTGATATTATTAAGTTAAGAACTTATTAATAATAAGTTCGAGAGGCATTATATGCTTCGTACATATGATACTGCCTCAAATGAAAATTGGAGGGAATTGTAATGGCAAAAGATTTTTACTCAGCAATTGAAGACAGAAGATCTATTTACGCGATTAGTAAAGAGCAAGTAGTTTCTGATGAAAGAATTCAAGAAGTGATTTATCATGCTGTGAAACATACACCTTCGGCTTTTAATTCTCAAAGTGCAAGAGTTGTTGTATTACTAGGTGAACAACACGACAAATTATGGAATGTTACGAAAGAAACGTTACGAAAAATTGTACCTGAAAATAATTTTGCACCTACGGAAGAGAAAATGAATGCATTTAAAAGTGGCTATGGGACAGTTTTGTATTTTGAAGATAGTAAAGTAGTAGAAAGTTTGCAAGAGAACTTTGCACTATACAAAGATAATTTTCCTACATGGTCTCAGCAATCTTCTGGAATGTTGCAATTTTCGATTTGGACAGCATTAGAGATTGAAGGTTTTGGTGCTACATTGCAGCATTATAATCCGTTGATTGATGAAGAAGTAAGGAAAGAATGGGATGTACCTGAAAACTGGAAGTTAACTGCGCAAATGCCATTTGGTAAACCGGTAGTTTCGGCAGGAGATAAAGAATATCAGCCATTAGAAACTCGTGTGAAAATTTACAAATAAAATAAAAAATAAAAGGTGAACAGAGATATAATCTGTTCACCTTTTATAAGTAGTAAGGATTTTTTTTGTAGGGATTTTTCATCTGATTTTTTAATTTGTTTTTACGTGTTTCAATAGTTGATACTTTTTGTAATGTTATAATTGAAACGAATTGAAAAAAAGCATAGTACAGTTCTATATTTTTATTTATAGGATCATCTATTATGTTTTTCATAAATATATCTCCTTTTTTTATCTCACTATTTGCGGGCAGTAAGGCTTCCATATCAAAATTCAATGATACGTATAGAATACCGACCTGTAAAAGTTCGATTGGTTTCAGTGTGGGGTGAATAAAATTTGTATGGATTAAAATCCTACTTTATATATGATAATATAAATATCCTGAAAATTCCATGGATAGTGAAAAATAGATAGTGGAATGTGCATTTTCGTCAAATTAGAACAGAATTTTTGGAGTTAAATCTTACAAATCGTCAAACCTTTTAAAAACGATGGATAATATCAAAAATAGTTTTCTAAAAATATTATACTATTGATAAAAAAAGCATTTTTTGTCATGATAAGAGTATGCTTCATGGAAGGGACTTTACTAGAAAATACATTCTTTGCATTGTATTAGATTAATAGAGTTTTTTAAAATGGATAGCAAAAGAAAAATATATATTAAGATAATGAATGGAATGTCGAATTTTCAATGAAATACATAAGAAATTTGAAAAAAGCATTGCAAAAACACACTGTTTAATGATAAAGTTCACATGAAGTTCACACTAAATTCACTTCAATCGTTTAAAATAAACGATGTGTGAAAAATAAAACTCTTGCTAAAAAATGGAACTGGATGAATATTTTACTTTGATAATATTGTAAAGTACTAAGTTTATAGTTTTCTCAAGAGGATAGTAGGGAAAGGAAGTAAAGACAACTTATGAAAAAAGTAATCGCAGGTTTAGCAGCAGCATCTGTAGTAGGTGTAGCAGTTCCTGGAATGGATTCTGCTCATGCACAAGTTTCAAATGATGCGCTAAAAGAAATTAATGGACAAACTCAAACTCAAACTCAAACGACTGTAACTGAAACAAAAACGGTAGAAACAACTTCTGAATTAAAATACACAGTAACAGCTGATGTATTAAATGTACGTTCAGGTGCTGGTACAGGACATAACGTTATTTCTAAAGTGAAATCAGGTCAAGTACTTCAAGTAATTGGACAAGAAAACGGTTGGTTCAAAGTTAGTGTAAATGGTCAAACAGGTTATGTAAGTGGGGACTTCGTAACAACTGGTGGCAATAAAGGAACTACTACTACTGTTCAGCAAGGAACAGGTACTTACACAGTAAACGTTTCTTCATTAAACGTACGTACAGGCCCAAGTGCATCTCATACTGTTTTAGGTTCTGTAAATAAAGGAAAAACAGTTCAAGTTGTAGGTGAAGTTCAAGATTGGTTTAAAATTAACTTCAATGGTGGAACTGGATACGTAAGCAAAGACTACGTAACAAAAGGTGGCTCAGCTGTATCTAACGAAACTCAGCAACCAACTACAAACAACAACAACAATACTACTACAGTTCAAACTGGTGGATCATATGTTGTTAACACAGGTGCTTTAAAAGTACGTACAGGTCCAGCTACATATAACCCTGTAATTGGTGGGGTAACAAACGGTACAGTATTAAACGTTACTGGCGCTGAAAATGGTTGGTATAAAATTAACCATAATGGCCGCACTGGTTACGTAAGTGCAGACTTTGTTAAGTTTGTAAAAGGCGGAGTGAACAATGTAGTTACTGGTGGTAACCAAGGTACGAACCAAGTACAAAAACCAACAGCACCAACAGGTGGAGATACATCTTCAATCGCTGGATTCGCTAGATCTTTAAATGGTTCACCATACAGAACTGCTGGTACAACACCTGCTGGTTTTGACTGCAGTGGATTCATTCACTACGTATTAAATCAAACTGGTCATAAAGGCGCTCGTCAAACAGTTGCTGGATACTGGAGCTCTAAAACAAAAACTAGCAATCCACAACCAGGTGATTTAGTATACTTCCAAAATACTTATAAATCAGGTCCTTCTCACATGGGCGTTTACTTAGGTAATGGACAGTTCATCAGTGCAGAAACTGACGCAACTGGTGTACGCATTAGCTCTGTAAGCAACTCTTACTGGAGTAAGCACCTATTAGGTTACACAAAAGCATACTAAGAAAAAGTATTTTATATACTTTTCGTATAGAGAAAAGGCTTTCCAGGGAAACTTGGGAAGCCTTTTTCATAGTTGGATAAACTAACAGTATAGTAGTATTTATCCTGCTATTTGCGGGATAATAATCAGCGGGGGATGGACAAATCCCCGCTGATTAAAGTTTCACTTTATGTCAATTTTCCATGCAAAAACTTAGCATATAAATCATGAAAATAGTTTGGACGGAATAAGTTTGCTGCATGACCTGCTAATGGAATTTCTTTATATAAAACGTTCGGAAGAATGGACTTCAAATCAAAGAGACAAGATTTATAGAGATGATCATGTTCTCCCATCACCCATAATATAGGATGGGGAAGTGCTTTTAATTTAGATTTTAAGTCGAATTCTAAGCGGTGTCGTAATGACTCAGCAATAATGGACGAGTGTAATTGTAATCCGAAACGGTAATAAATATTTCGTGAAATAACAGCGAACGGATTTGCCCTTAGTATTCCACTTGGAAAAATAGTACTAGCATACTGAGAAAGCCAAGATGAATATTCATCACCACGTTTTTCCCAAAATTTCTGAAAAACATTGTATAAACGGGAAGGGTTATTATAATGTCCACCAATATGACAAATACTCAATACTTTTTCTGGATGCATTTGTGCAAATGTCGTAGAGATATAACAGCCATAGCTTAGAGCACAAATATGAGCCTTTTTAATTCCCTCTTTTTCATACAAGTTCAATAATTGATCTACGAGGCGCTGTATTGAAAAGTCGATAGCTTCTCCTTTATCGTCGCCGTGACCTAATAAATCATAAGTTATAATGTTGTAGGAGGCAGAAAATCGTTTATGCTCTTTTTTGAAGGCGCGGCGATTTCCAACTAATCCATGAATAAAAATGATTGTTTCCTTTTCGGAATGTTTATTTGTTTGCAAAAAGGATACTCCTTTCAATGCTGGAGATTTATATAGTGTTTTAAATTAGCTAATTGATAAAATTAGTTATATATTTTCTATGCGTAGTCTATAATTTACATAGAATAATAATAAGTACCAGGTAATAATATCAGATATTTATACTTGTTGTAAAGATGAGTTTATATGTATATTTTGTAAAATTAGAAAAAAGTGTGTTTACATTCAGTTTACATTTATAGCGTATTCTAGTTTTAGAAAGAATAGTTTTGTTTATAACGAGGAGATGAACGACAATGGAAGTTAGGAATACAGAAAAGAAAAAAGGGAATTGGAGGCAGTTTTTACGTCTCATTCAAGATACAAATCCACCGAAAGGCATTCTTATTTTTGCATTAATAATGAGCTTACTTTCTACTGGAGCGAGTTTGTTTATTCCAATGCTGACAAAAGGTTTAGTTGATAATTTTTCACTTTCTTCAATTAGTACGGGACAAATTGTTGGATTAATTGCATTCTTTATTATTCAAACAATTGCTGCAGGATTGTCAATTTATTTACTGAATTATATTGGACAAAAAATTGTAGCTGGACTTAGAGAACGATTGTGGAAAAAGGTACTTATTTTACCAGTGTCTTATTATGATCAAAACAGAACGGGAGATACAATTAGTCGTATGACAAATGATACAGGTGTTGTTAAAACATTAATTTCTGAGCATTTGTCAAACTTATTAACAGGCGGTATCTCAATTATTGGGTCATTAATTGTATTATTTGTTTTAGACTGGAAAATGACAATTTTACTTTTAACGGTTATTCCATTATCGGTACTAATTTTAGTTCCACTTGGACGGAAAATGTATAAGATTTCAAAAGCACTTCAAGATGAAACGGCTTCTTTTACTAGTGTATTAACACAAGTACTATCAGAAATTCGTTTAGTAAAATCTTCAAATACGGAAAAAAAAGAATATGAAACAGGTAATACAGGTATCCAAAAATTATTGCAATTTGGTTTGAAAGAAGGAAAAGTGCAAGCATTAATTTCACCTGTTATGTCGTTTGTTTTAATGGCATTGCTTGTTATTATCGTAGGGTATGGTGGAATGCGAGTTTCTAGTGGTGCATTAACAACAGGTGAACTTGTAGCATTTATTTTGTATTTGGTTCAAATTATTATGCCAATGAGTCAGTTATCAATGTTCTTTACTCAGTTCCAAAAAGCAATTGGTGCAACCGAAAGAATTAATACGATTTTAGAATATGAAGTAGAAGATCATGAAACAGGTATGAATGTTACAAATGCGAAGCAGCCGATCGTTATTGAAAATGTACATTTTGAGTATAACGAAGAAGAGAAAATCTTGAAAAATATCGACTTCACGATTGAATCTGGAAAAGTAACGGCGATTGTAGGACCAAGTGGTAGCGGAAAAACAACTTTATTCTCGCTGTTAGAACGTTTTTATGAGCCAACTAGTGGTTTCATAAAATTAGGGAAAGAACCAATTACAGCATATTCATTACAATCATGGCGACGTCAAATTGGTTACGTTTCACAAGATAGTCCGTTAATTGATGGAACGATTCGCGATAATATTTGCTACGGTGTTGAGGGTGAAGTGACGGATGAAGAAATTGAAAAAGTAGCAGCGATGGCGTATGTTGATGCGTTTATTCATGATTTACCAAGTGGATACGCAACAGAAGTTGGAGAGCGTGGTGTGAAGCTTTCTGGAGGGCAAAGACAACGAATTGCGATTGCTCGAGCGTTACTACGAAACCCACAAATCCTTATGTTAGATGAAGCGACGTCAAGTCTTGATAGTAAATCGGAATCGGTTGTTCAGAAGGCGTTAAATAACTTAATGAAAGGTAGAACAACTTTAGTTATTGCGCATAGACTTTCTACTGTGGTAGATGCAGATAAAATTATCTTTATTGAAAAAGGGAATCTTACAGGAAGTGGCTCACATGATGAGTTATTACGGACACATGACATGTACCGTGAATTTGCAATGCAACAATTGAAAATTAAAGAAGGAGCATTATAGAATGAAAACAATCAGTGAAGGGGCACTTCACTGATTGTTGATTTTAGAGTGCTAAAAAGTATGTTAAGCAGAAAGGATATGATTCCTTGATACCCAAAATTTTAATTGTAGATGATGATCCGCACATTAGAGAACTTGTTTCTGTATTTTTGGAACGAGAAGGTTTTCAAACATATGAGGCCGTTGATGGATTAGATGCTCTTCGAAAAATAGAAGAAGTGAGAGTCGAAATGGCGATTATTGATATTATGATGCCAAATATGGATGGGTTTGATTTATGTTATGAATTAAGAAAATACTATGATATCCCAATTCTTATGCTGACTGCTAAAGGTGAAACATCTCAAAAAGTAAAAGGATTTCACCTCGGAACAGATGATTATCTTGTAAAACCATTTGATCCTTTAGAATTAGTTGTGAGAGTGAAGGCATTATTGAAACGTTACCAAATTACAGTATCGCAATCTATTCAAGTTGGGAATGTACTGTTAAATCGTAAAACATTTGAAGTTAACGTTGGAGAACAAACGGTGACGCTGCCGCTAAAAGAATTTGAGTTGCTCTTTACATTAGGATCTAAAGCGGGGAGAACTTGTTCAAGAGAGCAATTAATAGAAGACGTATGGGGATATGATTTTGAAGGGAATGAACGCACGCTAGACGTTCATATTAATCGGTTGCGTGAAAAGTTTCAAGAAGAGTTATCGAAGTTTAGTATAAGGACGATAAGGGGCTTAGGGTATCGCTTAGAGGTAAGTAAATGAGAAAAAGAGAAAGAATGAGTAAGATGAAGATGTTAAAAGTAATGGGGGCGATAGTAGCGCTCTTTACTTTTCTTACTATAATTTGGTCAATAGCCTTTTTTGTATCGTCTAGTGTAATGAAAGCTTTTGAAATAAACGTATCGCCTTTTATTACTTTTCTAATTAGTGATATGGTCGGCTTTGTTTTTATCGTTCTTATTTGGACATTAATCGGAATTTTAATGAGACCGAAGCGAGAGGCGATGATTTGGACGATCATTGAACCGATACAAAAAATTGCAAAAGGGGACTTCTCTGTAAAAATACGGAATGAAGAAAAGTATGATGGCGAAATTGGTGTGCTTGTAAAAAGTATTAACGATATGACGGATGAACTTAATGCAATGGAGAAAATGAGACAAGAATTTGTATCGAATGTTTCTCATGAAATACAGTCGCCATTAACATCTATTAAGGGATTTGCTCGAGCGCTACAAGATGATAATCTACCAGTTGAAAAAAGAAAACATTATCTTACTATTATTGAAACTGAAACAACGCGATTATCTAAATTGAGTCAAAATTTATTGAAGCTAACAATTTTAGAGTCAGAGGAGTATTCACCAGAAAGAGCTACTTATCGATTAGATCAACAGTTGAAACAAATTGTGTTAAATAGTGAGCCTCTTTGGGATGAAAAAGGACTTGAGCTAGATCTTGATATGGATAAAGTGTGTGTTACTGCAGACAAAGAAAGTATGAGCCAAGTATGGATTAATTTAATTCATAACAGTATTAAATTCACACCAAATGGTGGCACGATTACAATTCATTTAAAAGAACATAAGGAATTCCTGGAAGTAAGTATTCATGATACGGGAATTGGTATATCCGAAGAACAGAAACAACATATTTTTGAACGTTTTTATAAAGCGGATTCTTCACGAAACCGTGCTTATGGAGGAAGTGGATTAGGTCTAGCAATTGTAAAAAAAGTACTCGACCTTCATCAAGGAAAAATAAAAGTTGAGAGTGTAGAAGGAAATGGTACAGAATTTATTGTGCGTATTCCAAATCATGAAGAAAAATAGTGTTAGAAG
>NZ_QNUA01000021.1:0-133639 GCF_008042285.1 Bacillus sp. AR13-1 | reverse complement strand
TTACAAATTTTAAAAAATTAGTAGAATAAGAAGTAGTAAGAATCGTCTGATAAATATATAAAGAAAAACAGAATTATCAGAAAATTCTTGAATAGCTATCGTTTAGAATTAGGGAGGGTACAAAAATGAAAAAGAAAAAAATGAAAAAACTAACAGCAGTTGTAGTACCGGTTTTAGCAATGAGCATGGCATTAACAGCATGTTCTACATCAGGCGGAGATAAAAAGACAAGCACAAACTCAAGTGGAGATAGCAAGTCAGAGGGAAAATTAGCGGCAAAACAAGTATTGAATCGAACAGTAAACCAAGAGATTCCAACGATGGATTCTTCTAAATCAACAGATACAGTATCTTCACAAACCAAGAGATTCCAACGATGGATTCTTCTAAATCAACAGATACAGTATCTTCACAAATGCTAGGGAATACGATGGAAGGATTATATCGTCTGGATAAAGATAATAAGCCTATTCCAGCTGCAGCAGAATCTAGCACGAAAAGTGAAGATGGTAAAAAATATACATTTAAACTGCGTAAAGATGCAAAATGGTCAAATGGAGATCCAGTAACGGCGAAAGATTTCGTATATGCTTGGCAACGTCTATTAGACCCAAAAACAGCTGCTGAGTATGCATTTATCGCATTCCCAATTAAAAATGCAGAAGTGGTTAATAAAGGTGAAAAACCTGTAGCTGAATTAGGAGTGAAAGCGGTAGATGATCTTACGCTTGAAGTTGAATTAGAGCAAGCGGTACCGTACTTCTTAAACTTAGTAGCATTCCCATCGTACTACCCATTAAATGAAAAATTCGTAAAAGAAAAAGGGGAGAAGTTCGGTATAGAGTCTGATACAACAGTTTATAATGGACCGTTCGTTCTTAAAGATTGGAAGCATGAACAAGGATGGCAATTAAAGAAAAATGATCAATATTGGGATAAAAAGACTGTAAAACTTGAAGAAGTTAACTTCAGTGTTGTTAAAGAACCAGCAACTCTTATCAATTTATATGATAGCGGTCAAGTTGACTTTGCTTTATTAACTGGAGAGTTCGTAGATAAATACAGAAATAAGAAAGATGAATTCGGAACATATTCACAAGTGAGTACGTATTTCATTCGTATGAACCAAAAACGTGATGGACAAGATACACCATTAAAGAGTAAAAAGTTACGTGAAGCAATTGCACTATCAGTTGATAAAAAGAATTTAGCAAACGTAATTTTAAATGATGGATCAAAAGAAGCTGACTTCTTAGTACCAAAAGGTTTAGCAACTGGACCAGACGGTAAAGACTTCCAAGAAACGTTTAAAAATGGTTTAAAACCAAATGCTAAAAAAGCTGCTGCAGCTTGGGAAGAAGCGAAAAAAGAGCTTGGTAAAGAACAAGTTACAATTGAATTCTTAAACTATGATACTGGTAATGCGAAAAAAGTTGGAGAATATATTAAGGACCAAATTGAGAAGAACTTAAAAGGTGTAACAGTTAACATTAAACTTCAACCATTTAAGCAAAAACTAAAATTAGAATCTGAGCAACAATATGATATTTCATACGGTGGTTGGAATCCAGATTATGCAGATCCAATGACGTTCTTAGATATGTTTGAGACTGGACATTCTCATAACCAAATGAGCTTCTCTGACCCTAAATATGACGGCATGGTGAAAAAAGCTGGAACGGAATTAATGAGCGATGCGAAGAAACGTTGGGAAGAGTTAGGAAAAGCTGAAAAAACATTACTTGAAGAAGATGTAGCGATTGTACCTTTATATCAACGTGGGGATTCTTATGTTTTACAACCAAATGTAAAAGGTGTAGTAAAACATAATATCAGTCCAGAATTTAGCTTTAAGTGGGCATACGTGACTGAAAAATAATAGAGTTAAAAAAGCATTTCAAAGTAGCTTAGCTACTTTGAAATGCTTTTTTTAGTTCAGTTAAATAGAGAAGAATAAGGCGTATAGTACGTACATTGAAATGCTTTTTTTAGTTCAGTTAAATAGAGAAGAATAAGGCGTATAGTACGTACATATAGTAGATGGGGGATAAATCATACTAATTTATGAAGATAAAAATCAGAATATTTAAAATAAAACTATTTACAAACGTGAAAAAAAGAGTAGAATAACATTAGTTATAATTTTCTGAAAAGTAAATCGTTAACAAGGGGTCTCTCAAGGGTTGGTAATGTACATATAATTAGGGAGGGTATAAAAATGAAGAGAAAAAAGATGAAAAAGTTAACAGCGGTTGTAGTACCAGTTTTAGCAATGAGTGTTGCATTGACAGCGTGCTCTGGATCAGGTGGGGAGAAGAAAACGACTACTACATCTAATAGTGGGGAAGAAAAAAAATCTGATATTAAATATGCAGCGAAGCAAGTATTAAATCGTACGGAAAACCAAGAGATTCCAACGATGGATACTTCTAAATCTACTGATACGTTAGGGGCACAAATTTTAGGGAACACAATGGAAGGATTATATCGTCTTGATAAAGATAATAAGCCAATTCCTGCTGCCGCAGAATCAAGTACAAAAAGCGAAGATGGTAAAAAATATACGTTTAAACTGCGTAAAGATGCGAAATGGTCAAATGGAGATCCTGTAACAGCGAAAGATTTCGTATATGGATGGCAACGCTTACTTGATAAAAACACAGCTGCAGAATATGCGTTTATTGCTTATTATATAAAAAATGCCGAGGCAATTAATAAAGGTGAAAAACCTGCAACAGAATTAGGAGCAAAAGCTGTAGATGATTATACACTAGAAGTAGAATTAGAAAAACCGGTACCGTACTTCTTAAACCTATTAGCATTCCCGTCATATTATCCTTTAAATGAAAAGTTCGTAAAAGAAAAAGGAGAGAAATTCGGTTTAGAAGCAGATACAACATTGTATAACGGGCCATTTGTAATGGCATCGTGGAAACATGAACAAGGTTGGCAGCTGAAGAAAAATGATAAGTATTGGGATAATAAGACTGTGAAATTAGAAGAAATTAATTACAGCGTTGTAAAAGAAGTGGCTACAAAAGTAAATTTATATGATACAGGATCGATTGACTTTACATTACTGTCAGGAGAATTTGTAGATAAATATAAATCGAATAAAGATGAATACGGTGAGTATGCAGAATCAAGTACATTCTTCTTACGTTTAAATCAAAAGCGTAACGGACAAGATACACCGTTAAAGAGCAAAAAACTTCGTGAAGCAATTGCGTTATCAGTTGATAAAAAGGGCTTAGCAAACGTTATTTTAAATAATGGATCAAAAGCAACAGATCAATTGGTTCCAAAAGGGCTTGCGACAGGACCTGATGGTAAAGATTACCAAGATACGTTTAAAAATGGTCTGAAACAAGATACGAAAAAAGCAGCAGCTGCATGGGAAGAAGCGAAAAAGGAACTTGGAAAAGATCAAGTTACAATTGAATTACTAAGCTATGATGATGGAACTGCGAAAAAGATTGCTGATTATGTTAAAGATCAAATTGAGAAAAATTTAAAAGGTGTAACGATTAATACGAAAATTCAGCCGTTCAAACAAAAATTAAAATTAGAGTCAGCGCAAGATTATGAAATCTCTTATGCAGGCTGGAGCCCAGATTATGCGGATCCAATGACATTTATTGATATGTTTGACTCGAAGAGCCCGTATAACCAAATGGGTTATTCAAACCCGAAATACGATGAAATGGTACAAAAAGCAGGTAATGAATTACTGTCTGATCCGAAGAAACGTTGGGAAGCGTTAGGAAAAGCAGAAAAATTATTCCTTGAAGAAGATGCAGGGTTAGTTCCTTTATATCAAACAGGAAGATCGTATGTAATGAAACCGAATGTAAAAGGAATTGTGAAACACAACATTAGTCCAGAATATAGCTTTAAGTGGGCGTATGTAACTGAGGATGGCGGAAAGAAATAATATGAAAGCATTTCAAAAGTGGTTAATATGCTTTTGAAATGCTTTTTTTGTATGAATAAGAGAATAAGGCACAGGGAAATTAGAAAGGAGTTCAACAATTGGATAGATAAATGATAGCAGAGATTTCATATTGATGAGAAAAATATAGAACATAGCAATAGAGAAGAATAAGAGGGGATATGTTTACATATAGTAGACGGGGGATAATTCATATAGTAGTAATAGTAAAATAGCAAGTTATTATCATAAAAAAATAAATATTTAGAAAATTCACAAAAACGCTTTACAAAACTGAAAAAAATAGTAGAATATTAATTAATAAGAATTTTCTGATAACGAAAGTTAATAGAGAATCTCTAAATGTTAATATCGTACATATAATTGGGGAGGGTACAAAGAAATGAAGAGAAAAAAGATGACAAAATTAACAGCGGTTGTAGCACCAGTTCTAGTAATGAGTATGGCATTAACAGCTTGCTCGGGATCAGGGGAAAAAGAAAAGACGAACACAACGCCGAAAAGTAGTGAAAAAGAAGGCGGAAAATTAGCAGCAAAACAAGTACTTAATTTAACAGAGAGTCAAGAGATTCCATCTATGGATTCTTCAAAAGCGACAGACCAAGTATCGTTTCTTGCTTTAAACAACGTAATGGAAGGTTTATATCGACTTGATAAAGATAATAAAGCAGCACCAGGGGTTGCTGAATCATATAAAAAGAGTGATGATGGTAAAAAATATACATTCACATTAAATAAAAATGCGAAATGGTCAAATGGAGAACCTGTAACAGCGAAGGATTTCGTGTTTGCTTGGAAACGCGCGGTAGATAAAAATACAGCAGCGGAATATGCATACATTATGTTTGATTTAAAGAACGCAAAAGCAATTAATGAAGGAAAAGCAGAGCTTGATACGTTAGGAGTAAAAGCTGTAGATGATTACACATTAGAAGTAGAATTAGAAAATCCAGTTCCTTACTTTGTAGAATTAACTTCATTCGGAACATTCTATCCGTTAAATGAAAAATTCATAAAAGAAAAAGGTGAAAAATACGGTTTAGAGTCGGATACAACGTTGTATAACGGACCGTTTACATTAACAGACTGGAAACATGAACAAGGTTGGAAATTAAAGAAAAATGCACAATACTGGGATAATAAAACAGTTAAATTAGAAGAAATCAACTTTAACGTAGTAAAAGATAGCGGTACACGTGTCAACTTATATGAAAGTGGACAAATCGATCGTGCAGCACTTGCATCTGAAATGGTTGACAAATATAAATCAAATCCAGATTTCTTTACACAAAAAACACCGTCAACGTTCTTCTTACGATTAAACCAAAAACGTGGTAATCAAGATACAGTGTTAAAGAGTAAAGATTTACGTTTAGCGATTGCAATGGCATATGATAAAAAAGGCTTAACGAATGTAATTTTAAATGACGGATCTACACCTGCAGATTACTTAGTACCAAAAGAATTTGCGAAGAGTCCAGATGGAAAAGACTTCCGTAAAGATAACGGAGATATTTTAAAAACAGATGTGAAAAAAGCAAAAGAGCATTGGGAAAAAGCGAAAAAAGAACTTGGAAAAGAGCAAGTAACTGTAGAGCTATTAAACTACGATAGCGATAATGCGAAAAAAGTAGGTGAGTTCTTAAAAGGAGAGCTTGAGAAGAACTTACCGGGCTTAACAGTGAATTTGAAAAACCAACCGTTTAAACAAAAATTAAAATTAGAATCAGATCTAGATTATGATTTATCTTACGCTGGTTGGGGACCTGATTACTTAGATCCAATGACATTCATTGATATGTTCGTTACAAATGGACCTCATAACCAAACTGGATATTCAAATCCGAAATACGATGAAATTGTAGAAAAAGGTAAAGGCGAGCTATTAACGAAAACGAAAGATCGTTGGGATAGCTTACTGAAAGCTGAGAAAATGTTACTTGATGATGCTGTAATTGCACCGTTATATCAACGTGGTGATGCTCTTGTTCAAAGACCGAAAGTAAAAGGTATTATTCACCATCCAGTTGGTGGAGATTACAGCTACAAATGGGCATATATTGGTGAAGATAAGTAAGAGAGAGGGCGCGTGATGCGCCCTTTTTTTATGCACTTTTCTTCCTTCCTGGAATATATAAAATAAAAAAGGGAGAATCGTATGGAACGGAATACTTACATCGACTTCTTAGCTTATTACGGAATAGGGAGTGCTCATCCTGGTGGTTTTACGTTAACAAAACAATTATTATCTCAATTGCCACTTAGACATGGGGCTAGTGTCCTTGAGATAGGTTGCGGCACGGGGAAAACAGCGGCGTATATGACAAAAGAATTGGGTTATAAAGTGACAGCGGTTGAAAAGAATGAAATTATGATTCAAAAAGCGAAAGATAGATGGTTGTTTGATGGTTTAAATATACAATTGATTCAAGGCGATGTAGAAGGGTTACCGTGTTTAAATGATTCTTTTGAGCTTGTACTTGGAGAATCTATACTCGCTTTTACAAATAAAGAAAAGGTTATTTCGGAATGTTATCGTGTATTACAAAAGGATGGAAAGCTTGTTGTCATTGAAATGATTACCGAAAAACATATTGAGAAGAAAGAGGAGGAAAAGATTGGACAGTTATACGGTATGAAAGAATTATTAACTGAGAATGAGTGGATTCATTTATTTAAAGCAGCAAATTTTAAAAGAATTACAATTGGGGGTGGCGGAACTATTGCAGAAACAGTTGCAGGACATATGGAAGAGCCAGAGTGGAATGTATCACCGTTTATTCCGGAAGAATTGTATGAGGCGTGGGTGCAACACGAACAAGTACTGCTTATGTATCAACATATTTTAGGGCATCGCATTTTTATATGTGAAAAATAGAGAAAAAGAGTTGGCTAAAGATAGTCAACTCTTTACTATGTTAGATGAAAAATAATGCAGCCAAAGTAATTCCGAAAATAAAGCCAAATCCGAGTTCAAATCCCCAGCCGCCACCAAAGCCACAACCGCCGCAACCACGACGGCCACATCCGCAGCCACCGAATCCACCACTGAATCCACCACTGAATCCACCATCGAATCCACCACCACATCCAAATCCACAGTTATCACATCTGCTAAGACCGCCGCAAATATCACATCCGCCGTTTGAATATGCGCCATGGTATCCAAATCCTGTATCAAAAGATGAACGCTGCTGTACTGGCTCAATCCAAACAGAATCATTTGTCACGTCTATTATTTTTCCTAAATGGATATGACCATCACGATCTTCAATTCGAACAACTTTTCCGAAATAACGTTGGCATGTATTATAACATTTTTGTCTATGCATGTTCTTTCCTCCTTCCCCCATTACAGTAATACGATATGTAAGGGGGACAAGTGCGGCTTGTACGAATGACCTATCTATCATAATTGTTATAGGAAAGGGGAAATATACGAACAGGATATATAGTGAGGAGGAAATGAAATGAAATCTACAGATCAATTTCAGACGTACGAAGTTCCTTGGGAAGAATTTATAGAAGCATTGCGAGGTGAAATGAAGAAGCAAGTAGGAGCGGATATTATAGATACAGTAGTTTGTAATTTGGAAGATGGTTTTGAAGTGTATACATATGTGCAGGGTGATTTGGATTTCGAGTATACAGAAGCTCTTGAACGAAAATATGGGAGTGATGCGAAAATACCGAATTTGTTAACAGTTATGCTGGTAGCTAGCATTTATAATACGGGTGAAGAGAATATACGTTTACATGCAGATAATAAAGATAATCCAATTGTTGAGGTATATGTGAAGCAATGAAACACGCTGTGAAAGGCGTGTTTTTTATTTATATGATAAAATGTTAGAAAATTAAGAAAGAAGGTGAGTGAATTGAAAATTAATCATCTTAATTTAACAGTTACAGATGTAACAGCTGCTAGAGAATTTTTAGAAAAGTATTTTGGTTTAACTTGTGGTGGAACAACGGGAAATGGCTTCGCAGTTATGCGTGATAATGATGGGTTTATATTAACCTTAATGAAGGGAAAAGAAGTTCATTATCCAAAAACATTTCATGTAGGATTTCCACAAAAAAATGAAGAACAAGTTAATAAAATTAATCAAAGATTGAAGAAAGACGGATTTTCAGTCGAACCGCCTAAACATGCACATGCGTATACGTTTTATGTCGAAGCACCTGGAGGATATACAATTGAAGTGATGTGCTAATTAAAAATCAAACTTTTTGTTAAGAGTTTTTAATTTTAAAAGTAGGAAAAGTCTGTTTTAAGGGTGGAGCTTAAACAGGCTTTTTTACTTATATAATTGGATAGAAAATGCTAGAAGGGATATTACCAAGTTATATATCTATTTACATAATAAAGTTATGGCTCGTTCGTTGTCCTAAAATACAAGTCATATATCTTGTTTCCCCTCATAAATTTAAACATAGGAATTTGTCTACAAAGGTGGCGAAGCCTCATCATGAAAATTCGAATTTGTGCCACGTTCATGCTGTTTCTATTTATATGTTTACCTTTTTCAGTTTTTGCAAAAGGAGAGGAGGCAAAGGAAAGGGTCGTTTCACTTGTATATGATGATTCGGGCAGCATGAGAAATAACGATCGCTGGAAGTATGCCAATTACGCCTTGCAAAGTTTAGTTGCGCTATTAGATGAGAAAGATAAATTTTCTTACGTTCCAATGAGTAAGCCGGATGCTCCATTAAACATTTTATTAACAAAGGATCAAAGGCAAACAGAAATTGAGGGGATTGGGGCGTGGAAAACATATTTAAATACTCCATTTAGCGCAGTAGAAACGGCGATGCAATCTATAAAAAAGGAAGCAGATATAGATGGGAAACGTGAATTTTGGCTTATTGTATTAACTGACGGGGCATTTAATGATTTGGAGAAAGATAAGATTGGCGGAAAAGAACAAATTACACAGAAGTTAGCGCAGTTTAAGAAAGAAATGGATTCGAAAAAGATCTCTTTACATCCAGTCTTAATCACGATGGAAGAGGATTTAGGGCAGCAAGAGAAGCTGCAGTTAAATACGTTTAAAGAGATTTGGAAAAAAGAAATGAATGGAGTTGTCATGCCGTCTAGCGGTGAGGATGGTATTGTACAAAGTGTGAATCAAGTGGCAGCATTAGTTGCAAATCGTGATCCATTTTCTTCTGTTGAGTCGATTGTCAAAACGAAAATAGTAGGGAAAAAAGTAGAGATTACAACACCGTTTCCATTAAAGCGTATGACGCTTGTACGACAATCACCTTCTTTGTCTAATTATAAAGTTATGCAACTTTCCAAACCGTTACAATTGCAGTCTTCTTTTTCTATACATGCACCAGGAGAAGCTAAATTATTCGGAAATATAGTGCATGTAAGTACAGCGAATCAGGAAGTGATTAAGCCAGGGACATATACGATAGAAGTGGATCAGGACATTGAGAAAGAGGGATTACAAGTACTTGTTGAACCAGCGCTTAATTATACTGTTTCTACGTACGACAAAGATGATAAAGATAGAAAAAATGTTGAGAAAATGTATGAAGGTGTGACAGCTGTTATTGAAGCGAAACCTACTGAATTACCAATTCAAACTTCTTATTTCGAAGCAGAAGTAGAAATAGACGGAAAGCAGTATCCGATGAAGTGGGATGATAAAAGACATGTGTTTTATTACGAGACAAAGATTGGTAAAGAGTTAGTACGTGGGAAAGTCCATATGAATATAAAGGGATTTTATAGACAGACGAAAGAATTCAAGATTGAACCAGCTGAAAAACCAAAATTAACACTTCAAGCTGTTACGAAAGATTATGAAGAAAAGGTAACAAATTTAGAAAATAGTAAACCATTTATTTTACAGCCCCAGTTAAATGGTAAACCGATGACAGAAGAGGCTGTAAAGAAACTATTAAAATCTACTGGTGTCACATCGAATCAATCGATCAACTATGAATTAAAACAGCATGGTAGTCAAGTTTATGTTTATCCTCGACCTTATTACTCCGACACATTCAATTTTACAGATACCGGCACCGTAGAGGCTACCATCACGATCAATGATTCAAAATTACAAGAAGTAAAGGAAAAGATTGTATTGCACATTGAAAATGCGCCGTTTTTTGAGAAGTATGCGCTCGTTTTTAAATTTGTAATTCCTATTACTTTATTACTTTTAATAGTAGGAATTATTATTTTAGGATGGATTGTTCGTCCGAGATTTCATCGGAAAGCATTACTATATTACGAATGGGATCAAGAAGTAGCGAAAGATTGGCTTTATCAATCTGAACCAGAGTTACTTAAAAATAAATGGTGGAAGCACTATTTTGGCATTCCATTCCGAGCAGAAAGAAAGACGGTGCAATCTGTAACATTAATAGCGAAAAAAGGATCGAAATCTATATTTGTAGCAAAAGAATCGCAAGTGGTTGGGATGATTATTGATGGGATGTTTATAACAGAGGAAGAGGTAGGAATGGAGCATAAGACGTTGTATCCAAATGAACTTTTAGTAATTGATAGAGGATATGGTAAGGAGATTTACCGGTACGAATGTGAATAGTAGATAGGGTGTAAGAGGGGCGGAGGAGGCCCGGCTCTCTTTATTCTTCTTTTCAAACAAGCAAGAATAGGAAGGTGGTTCACATGACATTACAAGTTCCAACAATTTTAATTGGCTTAGGTGGAATCGGTAGTACTGTCACACATCAAATATATGAAAGATTACCTGAGGAGCGTCGTAAAAAGGTAGCGATGCATGTATTTGATACAGATGTGAATACATTGAGTAAATTTGATCATATTCGGAAGTTTAAGACGCAAACGAGCTCGAGTAAAACACCGAGAGAGTATATTGCGGGAGATCCAACGATTCCAGAGTGGTTTCCGATGGACCCGACTATACTCGATAAACCGTTAACAGAAGGGGCTGGACAGTTACGCGTCATTTCACGGTTAGCGTTACGTGCTGCGATGAAAGAAGATAAACTCACATCATTTTGGCAAGAAATCGAGAAGATTTTTCCAGTTACAAGTGATCAGACCGAATATGGTGTACGTGTCATTATTGTAACGTCACTAGCCGGCGGAACAGGTTCAGGGATGTTTTTACAAATCGCATTATATTTGCGTGAGATGCTCCGGAAGAAATTGCAGCATCATAACATTTTAATTCGCGGTGCGTTTTTAATGCCAGATGTTTTAGTTAAGACGAGAACGGTTAGTGCGAAAGAGTTTGAAACTGTGCAAGCGAATGGTTATGCATCGTTAAAAGAGTTGCACGCTATTACGCTTGGGTCGACTGGTGAATTATCAAAACGAGGCGGCGTAACGATTGAATTAGAATATCGTCCTGATCAAGTGGATGAAGATGGAAGAACAAACCATACGATAAAGCAGCATCATTTACCGTACAATTATTGTTTCTTATATGATTATGAAAATTTACATGGGCACCATTTGCACAATTTATCGGATTATATGGAGCAAATGGCAAATACGATTTATTTACAGTTATTTAGTCCAATGTCTGCAAATCATTTTGCACAAGAAGATAATCAAATTCAGCAATTGGCAGAATCGAGTGGGAAAGGGAGATATTGCGGAGCAGGAACGGCAAAACTTATTTATCCGTATGAGCACGTTTTGAAATACTGTGCTTTAAAATGGGCGGTTCAAGGCTTAGATGAATCTTGGCTTCATTTAGATCAACTATTTCAAGAGAAGAGGCAAAGATACGATCAAGATGTAAAACGCGGTATGCAGCGTGAAAAGCCAGAGCGCGGGAAAAGTTATTTAGAAGACTTAGAGCATCTTGCTACTCGGCCAGAACAAGCTCATATTTTTTATAGACAAATGTACCATGAAACACGTGAAGGGGCAGAGGGTGGTAAGCCCGGTGTTGCAAAATCAAAATTGTTTTTAGATGCTGTAGAGAGTTACGTACACCGTACAGTGCAAAAAGATGAGGAATTAAACCGCCTGCAGCATGAGTGCAAAATATCGGCTGCGAAGCTTAAAATGATGGAACAAATGAAGGGGGAAGTAGCGAGAGTTGATCATGCGGTTCGTTTATATGCTTATGCCATTCCGAGCCGTGTACATGAGCATGTTACTACCCTTTTATATGACATGATCGAATCAGACCGCTTTACACCGAGTGGCTCAGAAGGACAGTCTTACCAATTAAATACATGGTTTTTAAAGAAAACGGATCCAGTTCATCCAGTTGCAGCACGTTTTATGCTGTATGAAATTCGTAAGCAGTTAGTAGAGAAGATGAATCGACTACATGAAAATAATGAACAAAAGCGTAATTTAATTCAAAACTACGATAAGAAATTTAATGTGAGTAATATTGATGGAACTGTAACGGCTGTTCGCCGCGTTGAAATTGCGCAGCAACAAGGCTGGTTTGGAAAAATGATTAATAATCAGCAGCGTTTGTTTAAAAAAGAATTTGAAGATATTGTAACGCAGTACGTACACAAATTAAGTGAGTATCGTAAAGAAATGTTGTTAGAACTCGTGTATCAATCGCTATACCAAGCAGTTGATAAAATGATTCAATATTGGGAAAGATTCTTTGGTAATTTATACGAAACACGTGAAAATTTATTGTTTGAAATCCAAAAGCGAAGCAAGGAATTTGAGGGGAAAACGAACCCGACGAATGTATACGTATTAGCTGAAGAGAAATTGCAAGAAAAGATTTGGCAAGATATGCAGCAACATTTAAATTTAGGTGTATTACCGAAAGATATATCGTCCGAAATTTATATGAGCTTGTACGGGGAATATTGTCGTGATGCGAAAGCCGAAGAAATTCAGTCGAAAAAGGTGGAAGACTTCTATCGTGAACATATATTGAGTTATTGTTATGACGAACTTCAAGTGCGCTATCGTGACAAATTAGAGCTTAATATCGTTGAAGCATTGCGAAAAGAAGCAGATTTCAAGAAGCGTGATCGTGATGAATACGTTCGTGAAAAAATTGAAGATCTTTTCCATTTAGCAAGTCCGTTCGTTCCGAAAGTTTCTCATCATAGAGAATTACAATATTGGGGCGTACATCCATCTTTAAAACAAGAATTGCAAGAAGAGTTATTGCAAGAAATGTTTAAAGAAAAAGATACGGTAAACGAGGCGTTTTCACCATTTGAAGTGATTTGTTATCGTGCTCATTACGGATTATCGCTACAAGATTTTCCTAAGCTTTCATCTGGACATATTGCGAATGGTTTTATGAACGATAAAGGTGATTATTTTCAATCGTATTATCGCCGCGTGAACAAATTAAATAGTAAAAAATCTAGTTTGACGCCGCATTTAGATAAATATTGGCACTTACCAGCCTTTATGCCAGACTTGAATGCAACGCAAACGAAGTTAGATTACGACAAATGTAATCGTGCTCTTCTATACGCGTATATGTATCGCTGGATTAGCTTAGTTGCTGTTGATGGACAATTCGTGTATCAATATAATGGTGTTGGCCGTAGCTTTTTAATTCAGTCGATGGGGAAAAATATTTCAAGTGAAAGTTATAAGTTGCACAGAGCATTGCTTCATAATCCGTTTATTTATGAAAACATCTTGTCACGATTTGAAGAAGAACAAGAAAAGGCAATGATACAAGGTGGACATTTATATACACATGCATTTGTATTAGGCGCTCAAGATATAAGATGGCTCCGTAAAGAGCATGTTCATAATATTTTAGATATGATTTTAATGTATGACCGTGAGGCAAAATATGACCCGACGTTAGAAGAAACATCTGACGATTTGTTAAGGCTATTCCTTGATGAAATTGAGCTGTATTTCCAAAACTATTACGGAACAGGTGCAGATATGGTTGCGAAGAAAGAGAAAGAGATGTTTATGAAACAATTGTGGGATCGTTCGTATGCGAAAGGGTATGTGGATCCAAATAGTGCGCCTTATAAAAAATGGCAAAATATATTACATGTTCCCGATGAAGAAGAAGTGCCAAAAACGAATGTATAATGAGTGAAAAGGGAATCCTTAAGAATGACAATACAACTTTAGAAATGAGGGATTTCGATGCCATTTTTAGGAAGTGTATATCAAATATTTGGATTATATCCAGAAATTTATTATGGAATGATTTCAGCAGAGCTGCAAGAAGAAGCTCAAAAGGAACATATCAATAATAATAGTACAGAAATTGAAGCGGAAGAATAAAGCGCAGATGAACATCTGCGCTTTTTTTATTGTCTTAAGTGAAAATACTGTTTGTAATTTGCAGGAAAGTTAATTGCTCTAATAAGATGAATAGTTATTTCTATATAACAAATCGACTGATTTTATCATGTTTGCATACGGGGATTACATTGAGTTAAATGTATAAAAATGAATTTCGGAATAATGAAAATTGTATTAAAATGGGAATCAGCAGTGTTCGTGAGTGGTATCGTATATTTTGGAATGCTATTTTATTTATAATTATTCAATTCGGGTGAATTAATTATATTGTTGACAATATAATTAATCCTGTGATAAATTCAATCAATCTTCTAAAAACAAGCCTGTTAACAAGCTTGTTTTTAGAAGATTGATTTTTCTGATTTTAAACCTGTTTGTTTTTAGAAGATTGATTTTTCTGATTTTAAATTATGTAATTTGTGGAGTCTATATAGGGAGTGAAAGTAAAGCATGAATATTATTAATGTGTAATAGCAACAGTAATAAAGATTGTAATGAGTAAGGGATAATTTTGAAAAAGAGGTTTCTACGAATGAGTTTATTTATAAAGAAAGCAATGAATGAAGAAAAGAAAAAAGTGTTAAAGCAAACTTTAGGAGCAATTGATTTAACGCTTTTAGGAATTGGAGCAATTATTGGTACAGGTATTTTCGTATTAACAGGTATTGTAGCGGCGAAACATGCTGGTCCAGCAATTGTATTATCTTTTATGTTAGCTGCAATTGTATGTGCTTGTGTAGCCTTTTGTTATGCTGAATTTGCATCTACAGTCCCGGTCTCAGGAAGTGTGTATTCGTATACGTATATGACATTAGGTGAGATTTTTGCTTTTATAGTTGGCTGGTGTGTCATGTTAGAGTACTTATTAGCTACTTCTGCGGTGGCGGCGGGATGGTCAGCCTATTTTCAGTCATTGCTACTAGGGTTTAATATTCATATTCCGGCAATCATTGCTTCTGCACCAGGGATGGGGAATGGCGGGATTATCGACTTGCCAGCGGTTATTATTATTTTAATTGTTACATTTTTACTAAGTCGTGGTGTGAAAGAAAGTGCACGTATAAATAATATAATGGTTATTATTAAACTGGCTGTTATTTTAGTATTTATTATTGTAGGAGCAAACTATGTAAAGCCAGAGAATTGGCAGCCGTTTCTTCCTTTTGGATACCATGGTGTTATTGGAGGAGCTGCTACTGTATTTTTTGCCTTTTTAGGTTTCGATGCAGTTGCAACAGCAGCAGAGGAAGTGAAACGCCCACAACGTAACGTTCCAATTGGATTACTTGTCTCTTTATGCATTTGTACAATTCTTTATGTTGGTGTTTCATTCGTGTTAACTGGAATGGTTCCATTTACGGATCTGAATGTAGCTGATCCAGTTGCATATGCACTGCGTATTGTAGGAGAGGATAGAATTGCTGGTCTATTATCAGTTGGAGCGATAGCTGGTTTAACAACAGTTCTGTTAGTTGCTATGTTCGCATTTGTTCGAGTATCATACTCGATGAGCCGAGATGGATTGTTACCAAAAAGATTTTCGAGTGTTCATAAACGTTATCAAACACCATTTTTTAATACATGGATTACGGGTATTCTTGCGGCTGTATTAGCAGGTTTATTGGACTTGAATTTGTTGGCAAATTTAGTGAATGTGGGAACGATAACAGCTTTCATATTTGTATCTATAGCTGTAATTGTATTAAGGAAGACACATCCTAATTTGAAAAGACCGTTCCGTGCTCCGTTAGTTCCATTCTTACCTATACTTGCGATAGTAAGTTGTTTATATTTAGCATTAAATCTTTCTAAAACCACTTTAATCAGTTTTGCAATTTGGGTTATTGTAGGTATTTTTATTTATTTTATATACGCGAAAAAACATAGTAAGATTAGAAATAGAGTATAAGGTATTACAATTATGGCTGTAGGCTAAAGTTTTTTTACCTATAGCCATTTTTATTTGTGCGCACCTTATTTTCGTGTTAACATAAAGCGAATTTTTTAAGGGAGAGAATAAGATGAAATGGATATACTTTATTATTATTAACGTTATAGCATTTAGTATGATGGGGCTTGATAAGCGAAAAGCAAAGAAAAAGCAGTGGAGAACGCCAGAAAGTACGTTGTTTTTATCAGCTGCAGCTGGAGGAGCGGTTGGAGCTTGGATTGGTATGTATATGTTTCATCATAAGACGCATAAAAGTAAATTTGTCTTCGGTATTCCAGTGCTCGTTAGTATAACAGTAGGAGTGTTTTTATACATATAAAGGATTTGCAAGAGGAATGTCGAAAGAAATGCAGATTGAATATTGGTAAAGTAAGCATGTGAGACTTTATAATGAAGAAAAAAAGAGAAGAGGAGAAAAAGGAAGATGGGGAGTCAAACAGCAGAGCAAAAGCAGGGGATTATATATGCAGCAGGTGCGTATACGATGTGGGGAGTCCTTCCGATTTATTGGAAATGGGTGGAGGAAGTACCGGCAGATGAAATATTAGCGCATCGCATCGTTTGGGCATTTGTTTTTATGTTGTTAGTTTTAGGAGTAACGAAGAGGTTTCGTCAGTTTGGTGGGGAGTTAGTGGCCCTTTTTAAACGACCTAAATTATTAATGTCATTAACAATTGCTTCGGTACTTATTAGTGGAAACTGGTTTGTATACATATGGGCCGTAAATCATAACCATGTAATCGAAGCAAGTCTTGGGTATTATATTAATCCACTTATAAGTATTTTACTTGGTACAGTTGTTTTAAAAGAGAAGCTTAATTTTTGGCAATATGTTGCGGTTGGTTTAGCTGGATTGGGCGTTGTTATTTTAACGATACGTTTCGGATCAATTCCATGGGTTTCTCTTTCACTTGCTTTTTCATTTGGATTATATGGATTAACAAAAAAATTATTAAATTATGATGCAACAATTGGGCTTACGATGGAAACGATGTTAGTGACGCCATTTGCACTTATATATTTGTTTATGACAGGAGTTCATGGCTTTGGTTCGTTCGGTTCTATTTCGGCAATATCAACGTTTCTTTTAATAGGGGCAGGTATTGTTACAGCGTTACCACTCTTTTATTTTGCTAAAGGAGCACAACTTATTCCGCTCTATATGATAGGATTTTTACAATACATCGCGCCGACTATTAGTTTAATTTTAGGTGTGTTCGTTTTTGGTGAACATTTCACATCTACTCATATGATTGCGTTTTTCTGTATATGGATTGCTTTATTTGTCTTTTCAATGGCGAAAACAAAGTTTCTACTACAGAAGCAACCAAAATTTATTAAAAATAAATCAGCAAAAGTATCATAATGCGTAGTATTTTCTACGCATTTTTCTTTATACTTATATTATATAGAAATTCCATTATAGTCAGTGAGGAGCTGAAAAACATGGAAACAATTTTACATAATGATCCACTTATAGCAGCTATAATTTCTTGGTTTTTAGCACAGTTAACGAAAGTCGTTTTTAAATTAATAAAAACAGGCGAGTTTGATTTTGCTAAGTTCTTTGCTTCAGGTGGAATGCCAAGTTCGCATGCTTCGACTGTTACTGCACTTGCTACAGGTGTCGGAGTGGTGGAAGGTGTGGAGAGTCCAATATTTGCGGTTGCCGCTATTTTTGCCATTATTGTTATGTACGATGCTTCAGGAGTAAGGCTTGCGGTAAGTAAGCAAGCGAAAATATTGAATGATTTTTTTCATGGTAGACAAACAGAATATAAAAAGTTAAATGAGCTCGTTGGACATACACCGTATCAAGTTGTTGTTGGTGCACTATTAGGAATTGTTGTCGGGGTTGGGTATTGTTTGTAAGCAGAATGTGTGTAATGCACGTTCTGCTTTTCTTTGTTTTCATACATATTTAGATGAGTTTTCGAATATCGTATACGGACTTAGAAAGGGTGGGTGAGCGGTGTGCTACTATATGACAAAGTGCATGGGGAGATAGAGCGGAGAACGACTGCACTTCAAACGATGCAAAGGCAAGACGGAACGTGGCAATTTTGTTTTGAAGGAGCTTTGCTAACGGATTGTCACATGATTTTTTTACTCAAATTATTAGGGCGAAATGACGAAATAGAACCGTTTGTGAAAAGGTTAGTATCTCTTCAAACAAATGAAGGGACTTGGAAATTATACGAAGATGAAAAGGGAGGGAATTTATCCGCGACGATTCAAGCATATGCTGCTTTACTTGCTTCGGAAAGATATTCGAAAGAAGCTATGAATATGAGGCGAGCTGAAATGTTTATTAAGGAACACGGGGGAGTTTCTCGTGCTCATTTTATGACGAAATTTTTATTAGCGATTCATGGAGAATATGAATTTCCTGCGCTTTTTCACTTTCCAACGCCAATCTTATTTTTACAAGATGACTCCCCCCTCAGTATATTTGGGCTAAGCAGCTCAGCGCGTATACATTTAATTCCGATGATGATTTGTATGAATAAGAGATTCCGTGTAGAGAAAAAGTTATTGCCAAATTTAAATCATATTGCAGGCGGGGGTGGGCAATGGTTTCGAGAGGAGCGGTCTCCGCTGTTTCAATCGTTTTTAGGTGATGTGAAAAAGGTAATATCTTATCCATTATCGTTACATCATAAAGGATACGAAGAAGTAGAGCGCTTTATGAAGGAGCGTATAGATGAAAATGGAACATTATATAGTTACGCCAGTGCTACGTTTTATATGATTTATGCTTTTCTTGCATTAGGACACTCTATTCAGTCTCCAATTATTGAGAAAGCTGTGACAGGATTAAAATCTTATATATGGAAGATGGACAGAGGAAGTCATTTGCAAAATTCTCCTTCTACCGTATGGGATACCGCTTTACTTAGCTATTCATTGCAAGAAGCTAAAGTTACAAATGAAAATAAGATGATTCAAAGGGCGACGGAGTATTTATTGCAAAAACAACAAACTAAAAAGGTAGATTGGAGCGTACATGCATCATCACTTGTAGCTGGCGGTTGGGGATTTTCAGATGTTAATACGACGATCCCTGATATAGACGATACTACAGCTGCCCTTAGAGCGTTAGCGCGAAGTAGAGGGAATGATAGAGTAGATGATGCGTGGGGAAGAGGCGTGGAATGGGTGAAAGGATTGCAAAACAATGATGGAGGCTGGGGAGCTTTTGAACGAGGGGTAACGAGCAAGTTACTATCGAATTTGCCGATTGAAAATGCGAGTGATATGATAACCGATCCGTCCACACCAGATATTACAGGTAGGGTGTTAGAATTATTCGGAACGTATGCACCGAATGAGTTGCTTGAAGAGCAAAAAAAGAAAGCTATCAAATGGTTAATGGATGTACAGGAACAGAATGGATCATGGTATGGAAAATGGGGGATATGTTATATATATGGGACATGGGCAACGATGACAGGCTTACGTGCATTAGGAGTGCCTTCTACTCATCCAGCGTTGAAAAAAGCCGCTTCATGGCTCGAACATTTGCAGCATGAAGACGGAGGGTGGGGAGAATCCTGTCAAAGTAGTGTAGAGAAAAAATTTATTTCTTTACCTTTTAGTACGCCGTCACAAACAGCGTGGGCACTTGATGCACTCATTTCTTACTACGATCAAGAAACACCGATTATTCGAAAAGGAATTTCATATTTGCTCGCGCAGTCTACTATGAATGAAAAATATCCTACTGGTACAGGGTTACCGGGGGGCTTTTATATTCGCTATCATAGTTATGGACATATATATCCGTTACTTGCTTTAGCGCACTACGTAAAGAAATATAGAAAATAAACCGAGAGATACTCTCGGTTTATTTTGATGGGTAGTAGGTCCCTGTTGAAAAGAATAAGGAACGTTGTAGTTCCTTATTTTTCTGTTGATTGGCGTTTTTGACGTGCATCAGCGGCATTTGCACGTGCGTTTGCTTCTAAGTCATTGTGGTCAGCGAGTTCGCGAGCGAACTCAACATCAATGCCATCGGCAGCTTTGTTTCGATCTACATTCTTTTTTTTCATTCGAAACAATCTCCTTGTGTTTTATGCGGCGTTGCAAAGTTAGTTTGACACAAATAGACTTTTTTATACAAAGAGGATTTGGAAAGCATAGAGCCGAAATATACAATATAACTAATAGAAATGGGGGATAGGGATGGACTTGTTGAATGGGAAAACAGCTGTTGTAACGGGTGCTGCGCAGGGGATTGGAAAAGAAATCGCACGAGTTTTTGCAAAACTAGGGGCCAAAGTATTAATTAGTGATGTAAATGAAGAGAAGCTACAAAAAACGACACGTGAATTATCAGATGAAGGGTATGATGTGAGTTTATATCGATGTGATGTGAGTAATCAAAATGAAGCGAAGTCGTTAATTGAATATGCGGTGCAAAAATTTGGTACATTACATATTTTAGTGAATAACGCTGGAATTACAAAAGATGCAATGTTACATAAGATGGAGAAATCAGCTTGGGAACAAGTATTACAAGTGAACTTAACTGGCGTTTTTTACTGTATGCAGCCAGCGCTTCTTTATATGAGGCAACAAGGGTATGGGCGGATTATTAATATTTCTTCTATTAGTAGGGAAGGAAATATTGGACAAGCAAATTATGCGGCTACAAAAGCAGGGGTTGTAGGTTTAACAAAAACAGCAGCGAAAGAGGTTGGAAGTTTTGGTATTACGTGTAATGCGATTTGTCCAGGATTTATGGATACTGATATGACAAAAACAATACCGGATAAAGTAAAAGAGAAAATGGTTGGAGCGATTCCAGTTGGAAGAATCGGAACGCCGGAAGATATTGCAAACGCAGCTGCCTTTTTAGCATCAGAGTATGCGTCTTACATTACAGGAGAGGTATTAAATGTGAGCGGTGGGTTGCAAGTGTAAATGAATACATAATGAAAAGAACCTGACCGAGTAGGTCAGGTTCTTTCTCGTTAATTTAAGTTAATCCAAACGCTCTTCACTTCTGTATAGTTGTTCAGCGCGTAAGATCCCATTTCGCGGCCAAGACCGGATTGTTTAAATCCTCCAAATGGAGATGCTGCATCAAAGACGTTATAACAGTTTACCCATACAGTACCAGCACGTACTTTACTTGCAACATAGTGTGCTGTTTTAACATTTTCTGTCCACACACCAGCCGCTAAGCCGAATTGTGATTTATTTGCACGTTCAATCACTTCATCAATATCGTTAAAAGGTATTGCAGAAATAACTGGACCGAAAATTTCTTCTTTTGCGATCGTCATTTCGTCATTTACGTCAGCGAATACTGTAGGAGAAACGAAGTAGCCTTGATCGAATGGATTACTTCCTCCGCATAGTACTTCAGCGCCTTCTTCAATCCCTTTTTCAATGTAGCTCATTACACGTTTTTGTTGTTCTTCGGAAACGAGAGGACCGATTGTTGTTTCAGGGTTAAGACCGGCACCTTGATTTAGTTTTTTAGAATAGAGGACGAGATCAGCCATGACATTATCATACATTTTCTTTGGGATAAATAAGCGTGATCCAGCAGAGCATACTTGTCCTTGGTTAAACATAACACCAGAAAGTGCACCAGGAATCGCGCGAGATAAGTCGGCGTCTGGTAAAATAATGTTCGGTGATTTACCGCCAAGCTCTAAAGTAACACGTTTCAATGATTCAGATGCTTGTCGCATAATTTGTTTACCGACTGGAGTAGAACCAGTAAATGCAATTTTATCAACGAGTGGATGATTAACAAGTGCTTGTCCAGCTGATTCACCGAATCCAGGAACGATATTAATAACACCTTTCGGGAATCCAGCTTCTTCAATTAATTCAGCTAAGTATAGAGCGGATAGTGGAGTTTGTTCTGCAGGTTTTAAAACGATTGTACATCCTGTAGCAAGCGCAGCTCCCATTTTCCACATTGCCATAAGAAGTGGGAAGTTCCAAGGGATAATTTGACCGACGACACCAACAGCCTCATGGCGTGTATAGTTAAAGTAATCACCGGAAACAGGAATTGTTTGACCAACAATTTTCGTCGCCCAGCCAGCATAATAGCGCATATGCTCAATTGCAAGTGGTATGTCTGCCGCCATTGTTTCACGGATTGGCTTTCCGTTATCTAACGTTTCGAGCTGTGCGAGCTCTTCTTTATGCTCTTCCATTAAATCAGCGAGCTTGTACATAAGACGGCTGCGTTCAGCAGTGCTCATGCGTGACCAAGGACCTTCATCGAAAGCCATTCGAGCTGCTACCACAGCTTTATGAATGTCTTCGCGACCAGCTTCAGCAACGATAGCGAGTGTTTCACCAGTTGCTGGGTTAGGAGTTTTAAATGTTTTTCCGGAAGCGCTTTCAACGAACGCTCCGTTCACATATAGTTTCTTTGTGCCCTGAAGAAATTTCTCTACCTTTTCATGAAGATTTACAGCTAGTTGACTCATTGTATAACCCCCTTGAAAATATAATTTAAACGCAGTACGAGACGGCGTTTATTCCGAAATCAAGGATGTGGGAACTAGATGAAAAGCCTCTACTTAAAATCATAAATAAAAAATGCTGAAAATTCAAATTTCATTTTCGTTACAATTGTAAAAAATATGTAATGAAACATTGTATTCTATATAATTACAAAAAATCCTGCGCGTTTTTGTTTTCTAGTAGGAAAAACTAGAAAAACAGTGGTACAATTATACATCGTGAGAGGAGGGGGAAAATGAAGAATTATCATGATGATCCGCGCTTTCGAGTTGCCCATAGAGAAGCGTTAATTGGTCTTGGATTAGCTATTATTAATTTTATAATATGGTATGGATTTGCTTATGGGCTTGGAAGTAAGGATCCAAGTGAATATACATATGTATTAGGTTTTCCAGCATGGTTTTTTTATAGCTGTATCGTTGGATTTATCGTAATGGTTATTTTGCTTATTTTAGTTGTTCGTTTTTTATTTCAAGATATTTCACTCGATGAGGAAGAAAAAAGTGAGGAATGATAGATGAATTGGTATGTAATAATCCCAATGATAATTTCTTTTATCGTTGTGTTTTTAATTGGTGTATATGCATCAAGACGTGTACAAGCAACCGCTAATAATAAATTTTTACAAGAATATTTTCTTGGTGGGCGTGAACTTGGTGGCTTATTATTAGCTATGACGATGATTGCTACGTACGGTAGTGCAAGTAGCTTTATCGGCGGGCCTGGTATTGCTTACAATATGGGTCTTGGATGGGTGCTGTTATCAGCGATTCAAGTTGTAACAGGATATATCGTTTTAACGGTTATTGGTAAAAAGTTTGCTATTATCGCTAGAAAGATGGAAGCAATTACGCTTATTGATTATTTAAAGGGCAGATACAATAATAAAGCGGTAGTTGTTCTTTCTGCGTTATGTATTATAATCTTTTTGTTCTCAGCAACAGTAGCCCAGTGGGTTGGCGGCGGACGATTAATTGAGTCGCTAACAGGACTTTCCTACACAACGGCACTATTTTTATTTACATTTTCTGTACTTGTGTATGTGTTAATTGGTGGATTTCGTGCAGTCGCTTTATCAGATACGTTATTAGGAATCATTATGTTAGTCGGAACAACAATCATTTTAATTGCTACTGTCATTGCTGGTGGCGGAGTTGAAAAGATTATGCAGGAACTTATTCAAATTAATCCGAATCTAATAACACCGTTCGGAGCGGATGGAAGTTTAACGAAATCATATGTCACATCATTTTGGATTTTAATTGGGATTGGTGTCGTTGGATTACCGCAAATTAGTGTGCGTGCTATGTCTTATAAAAATTCAAAAGCTATGCACCAAGCATTAATCATTGGAACGGTTGTCGTCGGTACAATTATGATTGGTATGCATTTAACAGGTGTGTTTGCAAGAGTAGTCCTTCCAGGCATAACGGTACCAGATAAAGTAATGCCGCTACTCGCAATGGAAGTGTTGCCACCTTGGTTAGCTGGAGTTTTCTTAGCTGCACCAATGGCAGCGATAATGTCTACTGTGAACTCATTATTATTACTTGTAAGTTCGTCAATTATTAAAGATATATATGTGAACTACATAAATAAAGATGCCGCGGATAGTACGATAAAGAAAGGTAGCCTATTGATTACTGGTATCGTAGGATTACTCGTATATGCTGCCGCTATTAAGCCACCAGACTTTTTAATTTGGTTAAATTTATTTTCTTTCGGTGGTTTAGAAGCAGCGTTCATTTGGCCGATTGTGTTAGGTTTATATTGGAAAAAAGGAAATGCAACTGGAGCTCTTGCATCTATTTTAGTTGGAGTAGGTTCCTATATGTTTATTCACCTTTGCTACCCTAATCCATTCGGTATACATACAGTTGTTTTCCCGATTTGCTTTGCATTTATCTCTTATATAATTGGTAGTATGGTTACGATGAAAAAAGTAGCATAAAAATATAGAAAAACGTAGGAACTTCTAATATGAAGTTCCTACGTTTTTTGTTTATACAAAATTTATCTTTTTCATTCTGTATTCCGTCATGTATTCATAAAGTAATAACAATTGATGGGATGGAGTTGAGGTCTATGAAAAAAATATTATTTTTAGGAGACCCAGGAATTGATGACTCTTTAGCAATTATGTATGGATTATTGCATCCTGATATTGAGATTGTTGGAGTAGTAACAGGATATGGGAATGTAACGCAGGAAAAGGCGACGAGTAATGCGGCGTATTTATTGCAAATGGCGGGCCGGGAAGATATACCTGTTATTAATGGAGCGAAAATTCCTTTATCTGGGGATTTTGTAACATATTATCCGGAAATTCATGGGGTAGACGGTTTGGGACCTATTAAGCCTCCTAAAACTTTTTCTCCCAATATTAAACCTTTTTGTGCATTTTTCGATATCATTGAAAAATATAAAGGAGAACTAATCATTGTTGATGCCGGCAGATCAACAACATTAGCGACGGCATTTATTTTAGAAAAACCAATGATGAAGTATGTGAAAGAATATTATATAATGGGCGGAGCTTTTTTAATGCCCGGAAATGTTACACCGGTCGCGGAAGCCAATTTTCATGGTGACCCAATTGCATCACAATTAGTTATGCAAAATGCGAAAAATGTGACATTAATACCGCTTAACGTTACATCAGAAGCGATTATTACACCGGAGATGGTGAAATACATTACGAAACATTCTAAAACGAATTTCAAGAAATTAATAGAACCGATTTTCGATTATTATTATAAAGCTTATAAAAATCTGAATCCTAAAATAACAGGGAGCCCAGTGCATGATGTAGTAACGATGATGGTAGCGGCAAATCCATCTCTTTTAGATTGCGTGTATCGTCGTGTTGATGTAGATACGGTTGGAGTTGCGAAAGGGGAAAGTATCGCTGATTTTCGCCCGCAACCTGAAGCAAAAGCGTTGAAAAATTGGGTTAAAATTGGCTGGTCTTTACATTATAAAAAGTTTCTAGAGGATTTTGTGAAAATTATGACGTAGACATAATAGTAGCATACAAGTTAAAATAATGGAGATGATTGTTTAAATAATCATCTCCATTATTTTGTTTTTAAGAGATAAATAGAGAAGAGTTACACAATAGGAGAGGAATTTTACTTGAAAAAAACTATAGTATGCGCAGTGATTGTGGGTATTTTTGTTTTGCTGATATCAGGTAACTTTTTAGTGAAAAAAGTGTGGAGTTCAAATAATGATGATGCGCAGTACATAGCATCCTTTATTGAAGAACATAAAGATGAAAAGAATAGTGCACTTTTAATAAAAAGAAATGATAAAGTCGTGTATTCTGTAAATCCGGATGTTGTATTGCCAGTTGCTAGTACGATGAAGTTAATTGTGGCGCTTGAATATACGAAACAAGTTACAGAGGGGAAAATCGATCCGTCTAGTTTCGTTTCAATTAATGATGTGAATCGTTATTATGTGCCGGGTACAGATGGTGGTGCACAAGATAGATGGCAAAATTATTTGCAAAAAAAAGAAAAGATAACTGAAGGAGCGGTTTCTTTAGAAGAAGTTGCAAAAGGAATGGTTAAGTTTAGTTCTAATGCAAATACTGAATATTTAATGGAGGTATTAGGATTAGACAATATTAATCGGAATTTACAAAGTTTAGCACTTCCTGCACATCAACCGCTATTTCCGATTGTTTCATCTTTATACATTCCGGGATATTTGCATAAAGAATTACATGTTCCAAAATATAAAATAGAGAAAAAGTTAAAAGAAATGTCTCAAGAGCAATATCGTGAATATGCTATGATTATTCATGAACGCTTAAAAAAGAAGGGACCATTATTACAGAAGGAAATTCCTCTGTATTTAGAGGAACGTTACGACAAAATTTGGTCGGATAGATTGCCGGCTGCTTCCGCTAACGATTATATGGTACTGCTTCAAAAGGCAAATCATCAAGGTGGTCTTACAGAAGCGGAAGAAAAAGTGTGGGCGAATATCGTTGAAACAGATATGAGCGCAAAGAAATATCGTAAAACATTCAGGCATGCTGGACAAAAGAATGGTTATACACCATGGACGGTAACAAAAGCAGTTTATGCAATGGATAAACGCGGAAACTGTACAGAAATTGTTTTCTTGGCAAATAATTTAAATGAAGATGACAGTGCTGAAATACGTAAACATTTAGCAAATCTACACTTTCAAGTGTTGCAAAGTGATAAGTATGATGCGACTTTTATTAAATAAACTCGGTGCTATGAGCGCCGAGTTTATTTTTATGTACAAGCACTTTTTCACCATCCTTGGGTATGATGGGTAGTAACACTTAGGCGAAAGGGGAAAAGGTGATGAAACAGAGTAAAGAAGAGTTTATTAAGAATGAAGGCGCTGATTTCCCTGGGAAAACATATGTAGATTGTGTATTACAGCACGTATTTAATTTTCAGCGTAATTATTTATTAAAAGATATGTTTCAAGTGCATAGGGCACATATTACTATGTTAACTGAAGAGAAGTTAATGAAAAGAGAAGAAGCGAAAGTTATATTAATCGCACTTAAAAAAGTAGAGGGGATTCCAAAGGAGAAGTTGCTATATACAGAGCAACATGAAGATCTTTTTTTCTTAGTTGAACATTTGCTTTCTCAAGAAGCAAAGTGTGAATTTGTAAGTAATATGCATATCGGTAGAAGTAGAAATGATATGGGTGTAACGATGTATCGCATGAGTTTACGGCAATTTGTATTGCGGTTAATGGAACATCATTTATTGCTGCAAGAAAGTATGCTGGAGCTCGCCGGTGAACATATGGAAACAATTATGCCCGCGTATACACATACACAACCGGCGCAGCCGACAACATTTGGTCATTATATTTTGGCAATTTATGATACGATGCAACGAGATTTAGAAAGAATGAAAAAAGCGTATCATCTTTTAAATCATTCTCCAATGGGGGCAGCTGCGCTTTCTACAACAAGCTTCCCAATTAAGAGAAAACGAGTGGCACAGTTACTTGGGTTTACAAATGTAATTGAGAACTCATATGATGCTGTTGCTGGAGCAGATTATTTATTAGAAGTTAGCTCGTTACTAATGGTTATTATGACGAATACGAGTAGATGGATTCATGATTTTTTACTATTAGCGACGAAAGAATATGATGGGATTACTGTAGCGAAGCCATATGTGCAAATAAGTAGTATTATGCCGCAAAAACGAAATCCTGTTTCAATAGAACATGCCCGTGCTATTACGAGTAGTGCTTTAGGGGAAGCATTTACTGTATTTCAAATGATTCATAATACACCATTTGGCGATATTGTCGATACGGAGGATGACTTGCAGCCGTATTTATATAAAGGAATCGAAAAGGCGATTCGTGTTTTTTGTATGATGAACGCAGTTATTCGAACGATGAAAGTAGAAGAGGAAACGTTAAAAAGTCGTTCATATAAACACGCGATTACGATTACAGATTTCGCAGATGTTTTAACGAAAAACTATGAAATACCATTTCGGCATGCACATCATGCAGCAAGTGCGATTGCGAATATGTCATTGGAGCAGAAAAAGGAGTTACATGAATTAAATTTCAAAGAGATAAATGTATACTTACAAGAAAATTTGAAAGTAAATTTATTAGAAGAAGAGTGGAAAGAAATTATATCACCAGAAGCTTTTATTCAAAAAAGAAATGTATATGGTGGACCGAGTAAAAAAGAGATTGAGCGTATGATTAAAAATCGAAAAGAGTCATTTCAAAAAGAAGAAGAGGTATTTGAAAAGGAAAAACAAAGAATTTTACAAGCTGAAAATGATTTGAATACGTTAGCTTCGAACATTATTAAATCGTAAAAGAAGGATTTAATGAATTAATCGCCAATACTTAATGAAACTATAAATAGAGAGAAGAGATTGTCGATGATTCAACTACATGTATATGAAGAGATTCTTAATTTTACAGAAGAGGTTAAACCATTTTTAGAGAAGAATGAGCAGGAAAATAATCTCATATTAGGTGTATTATAAATGGTCCAAGAACCGATATTTATAGGAGTAGCAAAACAAGAGGAAGAAATTGCAGCTGTATTTCTTCAAACAGAAGAAAAGAAACAAATAATTGTTGCTACGTCTGAGATTTCGGCAGTAGCTATTAAGGAACTTGCAAAAGAGTTAACGAAAGTATATCCACATATTCCTGGATTGATTGGTAATAAAAAAATCGTACAGAAATTAGCGGAAGAGATTGCAGTGTTAGAGAATAAGAAAACTAATGTTGCAATGGAGCAAGGTATATATGAATTAAAACAAGTAAAGAAAAAGTGGAACGGAGATGGAATCTTTCGAGAAGTAAGTAGTGATGAGCTAACATTAATAGAGCAGTGGATATATCAATTTTGCGAAGATGTGAAGCTTCCTACTACGAAAGAAGAAGCGAAACAAACTGCTCATACATTAATTACTAATCGTTGTCTATTTGGTTTAGAAGTAGACGGGAAGATTGTTTCTGTAGCTGCAAAAACGAGACCGACTACAAACAATATAACAGTTAATTTTGTATATACACCGAAAGAAGCTCGGAAAAAAGGGTACGCATCTAGTTGTGTCGCTGCACTTAGTCAACGTATGTTAGATGAAGGCTACAAAACAACGACATTATATACGGACCTGGCAAATCCGACATCAAATAAAATTTATCAAGAAATTGGTTATGAGAAGATTATGGAGTCTGTACTTATATTTTTAGAGAAATAGAATGAAAAGGCACGCTATTATAGCGTGCCTCTTTGTTATTCATCAATTCGAATTACTTCACCCTGCGGGAAATTCTCAGTTTCTAGTAAGTTACGAATAGCTTTCGCAACATATTCAGGTGACAGCAGCTTTCCTTCTTCTTTTAATGCGGTGAATCGATCTAAGTTAATAAAGTCTTCCTTATTTGTTTCACGAATTTGTGCTTGCATATTTGTATCAACAACACCGGGTGCGAAAGCGACAGTTTTTACAGGATATTCTTTCTCCACTTCTTCAGTAGCTACGCACTGTGTAAACATATTTACACCGGCTTTCGTTGTACAATAAGCTCCCCATCCGAAATAAGGATTTTTTCCTGCTCCAGATGAAATATTTATAATGCGTTTTTCTACTTTCCAGTCTTTCGTATGTTTCATGAAAGTGGAAGTAAGAATCATTGGTGCGATTAAATTAATATGAACGTTCGTAATGAATTGTTCACTTTCTGACTTTTCAATAGGTTTCATTGGTGCAAGTGTTCCTGCATTATTAATTAAATGAATTGATGAGACATTGTCTTTTTGAATAGATGAAAAGACTTCGTTAAAATGAGTTTCTAAATTATGTACATCTTGAAGATCTATGGAATGGAAAATATAATTGCTGTCGTTTTGCTCTGCGAGTTTTGCAAGCTGTTTATTTTCTCTCCTAGAAATAGAGATAACGGTTGTATTTTCTTCTAACAATTGCACGGCGATTGCCTCACCTAAACCTTGTGAAGTTCCTGTTACGATAACGTAGCGCATAGTATAGTAAACTCCTCTCCATATATGTGGAATTTTGTTGGACAACGTACATTATATAGTTTGTCTACATTTTATAGTATAGAGCACTTTTTACTATAAATGAAATGAGATGATTGTGTGCCTTTTATGAATCGTTTTACAACAACAGTAACTGGTGCTGTCACGTTCACTGGGAACACGTTGGGACTAAGTCCTACATCACCTGCACCAAACAATAACTTCGGCACGATTGATGTGTTTACAACGATAAATACATCGCTTCAAGTGCCTGGATTCCCGGCAGGAACAACGAATGACTGGCCATTAAATTCTTCAAGTGCAATTTTGAACCTTCCAGCAGGAAGTAGTGTTTTATACGCAGAACTAGTATGGGCCGGCACATACCGAACCGATACAGAGGATGTTACAGCATTTTTAAATGATAATATTTCATTTACAACACCAGCAGGAACATTTTCTGTTGCACCAGATCCTGCAACTGCGCAGCAAGGTTCAGTTGGGAACCAGTTTTATTATGTTCGCTCTGCTAATGTAACGAATCTTGTTAATACAGGTGGGGCAGGCACATATACAACAGGTGCCGTGCCAGCTGCAAGAACTTCAGCTGATCCAACAATCAGTCGTTCAGCTGGCTGGACGCTTGAGGTAGTTTATCAAAATGCAAGTTTACCACTTCGGAATTTGTCAGTATATGCAGGTCAAGAGATTATCGATGCTTCATCCCCGCCAGTTGATGCTACTATTTCAGGGTTTGCTACTCCGGCAACAGGAGCTGTTACAGGAAGAGTGCTCGTAACTGCTCAAGAAGGTGATTCTAACATTGTTGGAGATCAGCTTCGCTTTGGACCGAATGCAAATGCTACAGTCGCATTATTCGGTCCGAGAAACCCCGCGAATAATTTCTTTCAATCACAAATTTGTAATGATAGTGGCAATCTAGATACGAGCGGCACATTTGGAGATTTGAATCAGCCGTTAGGAATCGCTTTAGCGGTCCGAAGACAAGGGTGGGATATTACGAATGTAGATGCCTCATCTTCTTTAGTAAACAATCAAACGTCAGCAACTGTTCGCTTTGTCACAAATGGAGATGGATACGCTGCAGCTGGTTTTGGTGTTCAAATTGATGCGACAGGTCCAATCATTAATCCTGTTAAATCGGTTAATAGAACAGTTGCAGGGGTAGGGGATACTCTCACCTATACGATTACGGTCCCGAACACAGGAACAGGAAGTGCAGAAAACGTTGTATTACAAGATAGTATTCCGAACGGAACGACATTTGTAGCAGGTAGTGTAACGGTAGGTGGAGTAACACAACCGAGTGCGAATCCAGCGAATGGAATTAATTTAGGTACAATCCCAAATAACACGCAAAGAATTGTTACATTTCAAGTTCGAATAACATCGTTCCCGAACCCAAACCCTATTCCAAATCGTGCAATGGTGTCATACCAATTCCGTCCTGTTGTTGGAAGTCCTCCTATCACAAGTACAGCTTCTTCAAATACAGTACAGACGACGGTAAATCGCGCAAATGTAAGTTTGCAAAAATCTGTAGATTTACAGACGGCAACACTTAATGATGTATTAACGTACACAGTTAATGTGACGAATAATGGGAATGTCGCTGCAAATAATGTGATTTTTGTTGATAGTATACCTGCTGGAACAACATTTGTCGCAAATAGTGTTACGGTAAATGGAGTAGCACGTCCAGGAGCGAATCCATCAAGTAGTATTAATCTTGGAAGTATTAATGCTTCACAAACGACTGTAGTACGCTTTCAAGTTCGAGTAACATCTAATCCTCTTGTAAATCCAATTCCGAACCGTGCAAGTGTAACATTTAACTTTACTCCAGTGCCTGGCCAACAACCAATTTCAGGTCAAGCGACAAGTAATACTGTATTTACTACTATTAATATAGCTGATATAAGAACGAGAAAAACAGTGGATAGAGCTTTTGCGACAGTTAATGACGTTCTTACGTACACCGTTACAATTGAAAATACAGGAAATGTACTTGCGACAAATGTTATTTTTCAAGATCCGATCCCAACTGGAACGACTTTTATACCAAATAGTGTAACTGTAGATGGGGTTTCACAGCCTGGAGCAAATCCTGCGACTGGGTTTACAGTAGCGAATATATCTCCAGGTGGAAGTAGGACAGTGACTTTTCAAGTACGAGTCACATCTACGCCATCAGGAGGGACGATTGCGAATCGTGGAAATGTATCGGCTAATTTCGTCGTTATTCCGAATCAGCCGCCAGTAACGATTAATAGACAAACGAATACAGTTGTAACACAAGTTAATACAGGTGGTTTAAATGTAATAAAGGAAGTGAATACAACGCAAGCGGCAGTAGGGGACACTTTAACATACACGATTGCCGTCCAAAATACAGGAAACGTTCCGTTAACAAATGTGTTTTTCCAAGACACTATTTCTTCCGCTGTTTCATTTGTTGCAAATACTGTAACGATTAATGGAGTACCGCAAAGTGGATTGAATCCGAATACAGGATTTTCTCTTCCAAATATTCCTGCGGCTCAAACCGTTGTAGTCACATTTGACGTATTAATTGTACAGAATCCAGAAAATGAAGATATTTTAAATCAAGCAAATGTAACAGCAAGTTTTCAAGTGAATCCGAGCGAACCGCCAGTAACAATCAATGTTCCTAGTAACATTGTGAATACAACTGTACAATCAGGGAATTTTGAAGTTGTGAAAGCAGTGAATACGGATGTTGCAACGGTAGGGGATGTTTTAGTATATACAATCGAAGTCATAAATGCAGGTAGTGTACCAGCTACAAATGTATTTTTCCAAGATTCAATTCCACAAGGGACATTATTTATTGAAAACAGTGTATTTGTTAATGGTGTTTTACAAGAAGGGGCAGATCCAGAACTTGGATTCCCATTAAATAATTTGCCTACTGGCGCGAGTGTAATTGTTACGTTTGAAGTATTAATTGATGAAATTCCCCAAGGAAATAATGTCGTAAATAATGCGAATGTAACTGGAGATTTCCTTGTAAATCCAACAGAGCCACCGATTACTGTAACAGTACCAAGTAATACTGTTATGACAGTCGTGAATTCTTCAGGGTTAAATGTAATGAAGAGCGTAAGCGCTACTGAAGCAGGTGTAGGAGATACGTTAACGTATACAGTTCGTATACAAAATAGTGGAACAGTAGCAGCGACAAATGTATCATTCCTCGATCCTATTCCATCTGGAACAACGTTTGTAGCAAATAGTGTAACAATAAACGGAACACCTCAGCCAGGTTTAAACCCAACGACTGGATTTCCGCTTGCCAATATTCCAGTAGGAGGGATGGTAACAGCTGCTTTTCAGGTGACAATCACGAGTGTACCACCAAATAGAGTTCTTCCGAATAATGCAAATGTGACTGCTGATTTTCAAGTAAGTCCTTTGCAGCCACCAATTACAATTGTAACAATTAGTAATATTGTTGTGACGCGAGTGAATGTAGGATCAATTAATGTAATAAAGAGTGTAAACACACCGCAAGCAGGTGTAGGAGATACGTTAACGTATACGATTCTTATTCAAAATACAGGAACTGTTCCTGCAACAAATATTATTTTTCAAGATCCGATTCCTGTTGGAACTGCGTTTGTAGCGAATAGTGTCACGATAAATGGAGTTGTTCAGCAAGGTGCAGACCCTGTGGTAGGTTTTCCAGTTCCGAATATTCCAGTTGGGCAAACCGTTACAGTTACGTTTCAAGTTATAGTGACGAGTGTCCCGAGTGGTGGAAATATTAGAAACCAATCAAACGTTACTGCAAGTTTTCTTATAAATCCAGCTAATCCTCCAATAACGACTGTTACGAATAGCAATTTCGTCGTGACGCAAGTAAACACAGCACAGTTAAATATACAAAAATCTTCATCTGTACAACAAGCGGCACTTGGAGAAATTTACACGTATTCTGTTGTCATTAGAAATAATGGAACGGTAACAGCAACGAATGTCTCTTTCATTGATCCAATTGCTCCAGAAACAACATTTGTAGCAAATAGTGTAACGATAAATGGAACTCCTCAACCTGGATTTGATCCAAATATAGGTTTTACGCTTCCTAATATAGCTGCTGGCACATCATTGACTGTAACGTTCCAAGTAACAGTAGTTGCGCCATCCACGCGTGGAGCCGTACTAAACACGGCAGCTGCAACAGCCACTTTTTTATTAAATCCTTTACAGCCCCCTGTAACAACGACGAATACAAGTAATACGACAGTAGTTACGATACCGTTACCTCCTCCTGGTGAAGTAACAGCAACAAAAACAGTTGACGTTGCAACTGGAGCGGTTGGGGATGTATTAACGTATACCGTGCTAATTTCAAACGTAGGAATTATACCTGTTACAGATGTGTTCTTCCAAGATGTCATACCAGAAGGAACGACATTTGTAGAAGATAGTGTAACGATAGGTGGGGTGCAGCAACTTGGTTTAAATCCAGAAATAGGATTTACAGTTACTCCATTATTAATTAATGGTGGAAGTATTGAGGTAACGTTCCGAGTGACGATTACAGAAATTCCAGATAATGAAGTCATATTAAATGATGCAGACGTTACATTTACTTCACAACCAAATCCGCAGGAACCACCGATTACGGAAACGATATTAACAAATTTAGTCGTTACGACAATTAATATAGCGTTTATTTTTCCGTTAAAACTAGTAGATAAAGAAGTAGCGACTGTAGGAGAAATTTTAACGTATGATGTATTGATTTTTAATTTTGGAACAGTGGCAGCGACGAATGTTCAATTTATAGATACTACTTCCGCGGGTGTAGCATTTGTACCAGGAAGTGTGAGCATAAACGGGGTACCAGCACCAGGATTAGATCCTTTTATCGGTTTTACAGTTCCAGATATACCTGTAGATGATTTTGTACTTGTCACATATCAAGAGATGGTAACGAGCATACCAGAAGGTGGAACAGTTGTTAACTTTGTAGATGTTACGGCTACATTTGCTGTAAGTGAAACAGAGCCGCCTATTACTGAAACAACGACAAGTAACACGACATTAACCGAAATAAATGAACCTGGTTTGAATGTTTTAAAATCAGTAAGTGAGCCAATTGTTGCAGTAGGCGATACAATCACATATACGACAGTAGTTCAAAATACAGGGACAGTGACAGCGACGAATATTCAATATAGTGATGTATTACCTTCCTCTATAGCATTCGTGCCGAATAGTGTAACGATAGGTGGTGTGATACAACCTGGGTTCAATCCTAATAATGGATTCCCACTTCCAGATATAAATTCAGGGGGAAGTGTAGAAGTCACATTCCAAGTAACCGTTGTTAGTGTTCCATCAAACGGAACAATTGCCAATACGGCAAATGTTACTGGAAGCTTTATATTAGTACCAGGAGAACCACCAGTTATAGTAAATCAGCCAAGTAACACAACGCTCACAACTGTAAATAGAGGACGCTTTAATGTTATTAAACAAGTCAATAGAGCTGCTACCTTAGTTGGAGATGTATTAACGTATACAGTGCAAATAACGAATACAGGAACAGTAACAGCTAACGATGTTCAGTTTATTGATACGATTTCAGCAGGAGCGTCATTTGTATCGAGTAGTGTAACGGTAAATGGAGTTTCGCAACCAAACTTAAATCCGATTACTGGCTTTGGAGTAGGAGATATACTAGTTGGTGACACGGTTATAGTGACGTTTCAAGCGACAGTTACAAACATCCCGTCATCAGGAACCATTACGAACGTTGCAAATATAACGGGAAGCTTTACTTTAGTACCAGGAGAGCCACCGGTTGTAGTAACAGAGCCGAGTAATACGACAATAACAAGGGTAAATAGAGGACGATTTAATGTTATAAAAACCGTAAATAAAGAAGCAACACGATTAGGGGACACGTTAACTTATAGTGTGCAAGTTACAAATACAGGAACGGTAGCTGCGACAAATGTTCAGTTTATTGATATCCCATCGCCTGATTTAGAATTCGTTCCAGGAAGCGTACAAATAAATGGGATTCCACAAGTAGGTTTAGATCCTTTTGTAGGCTTTTCATTACCGGATCTTGCAGTAGGAGATAGCATATTAATCACATTTGAAGTAAATGTAATCGTAATTCCGCCTTCTAGTAGCATTATGAATACAGTGAGAGTAACTGGAGATTTTGAATTGATTCCAGGAGAACCACCGTTTACAATTACGAATTCAAGTAATACGACAGTCACACCAGTAAATAGAGGCAGTTTAGATATGCTGAAAGAAGTAGATCATTCAATTGTTGGAGTAGGAGAAACGGTAACGTACCGTGTTCGCATATTAAATACTGGTACGGCTGATGCAATGAATGTTCAATTTATTGATGTGTTATCGCCGGAAGCGGCTTTTGTACCAAATAGTGTAACGGTAAATGGAGTAGCACGTCCAGGAGTAAATCCGCAGGTTGGATTTACGATTTTAGACATTCCAGTCGGTGAGACGGCGATTGTAACATATGAAGCTACAATTACAAGTTTTCCAGATGGTGGTACAGTAGTGAACGTTGCTGGGGCATCGGCAGAATATATTTTAGTACCAGGGGAACCGCCAGTTACAGTGATGGACACGAGTAATACAGTTATTGTAACGGTAAATACTGCAATCTTATTTGTTGCAAAAGGAGCAAACTTTGAAGTAGCAATGGTAGGAGATGTTGTCACTTACGGAATTGCTGTTATAAATGATAGTACAGTTCCTGTGACGAATATTATTTTAACAGACATCATTGACCCAAATACGTTATTTATAAATGGCACGGTAACGGTAAATGATGTACCTTTTCCATTTGCCAATCCGAATACCGGTATCCTTTTAGGTGATTTTCAGCCGAATGATGCAGCAATTATTAATTTCCAAGTTGTAATAACAGGAGGGCAAATAAATAACTTAGTAACAAATACAGCTACAGCGAATGGGCTTGCAACTGTAAATCCTAATGAGCCGCCAGTAGTAGTTGAAGGCGATAGTAATACAGTTGTTATTCCGTTTATTCCTCAAAATGTTTCAACAACAGTCGTAAAAACGGCAGATCTTCAATCAGCAACAATTGGAGATGTTATTACGTTTACGACAGTTATTACAAATACGGGAGATACAGCGATACAAAATATTCGTTTTCAAGATATGTTAGATAGTAGTGTTCAATTTGTTCCTGGAAGTGTAACTGTTGATAATACGCCAGTGCCAAATGTAAGCCCAGTATCAGGGTTTCTTATAGGAAGTTTAAATCCAGGTGAAGCACGGACAGTTTCGTTCCAAGTAACAGTTCAGAGTGCACCAAGTGGTTCAGGAAATTATATTAATCAAGCGAGTATTCGCTTCGAACATCAAGTAGGCACAGTATTGCCACCTGTTACACAAATAATAGATAGTAACATAGTTGTCATTCCATTTGTTCCAACGATAGAACAAATTTGTGAAACAAACTTTAATTGTTTAGACAAAATTCCATTTCACTGTTCTCCGTGTAATCAGTTGCGAATAAATAAAAAATAAAAACAAAAAGAGCATCCTGAAAGAATAGGATGCTCTTTTTGTTTAGATCAAGTAGCTTCTTCTTCGGGAGAAGTGAAAAATTCGTTGACTTTGTTGGAGAGTAGAAATGGAATAGCTCCTTTTATAACGGAAATGTCCCAGTCCCACCATGCAAGGTTTTCTAGTTTTTCAATGATTTCTTGCGGGAAACGATATCGAACTAGTTTGGCAGGATTACCAGCGACGATTGCATATGGAGGTACGTCTTTTGTAACAACACTCTTGGCCCCGATAATGGCCCCGTTACCAATTGTAACACCAGATAAAATGCAGGATTGATAACCAATCCATACATCATTGCCGACTACGATATCACCTTTTGAAGAAGGATGACCAGTAATGTGTGCTCCTTCTTCGAAGAGGACATTAAATGGATAAGTTGTTATCCAATCAGCACGATGTTCACCGCCAAGTACGAAAACGACTTCTTCTCCTAATGAACAAAACTTACCTATTTTTAATTTTGTTTCATCATTCCAAGAAAAAATAATAGGGCCTACTTTACTGTAAGTATAATCACCGATATCATATTTATTATATTCAGGTTTTTGATTTAAATATAACATACCAATTTTAGCATCCTCTCTAAAGAAAGTAATGGATATGGAACATTATATGTAAGGTGAAGTAAGGCGAACTATGTTGTATGAAATAGTAATGTGCAAAAATGTTAGTAGGCAAGATGAATAAAAGGGAGTGAAATGTATGAGATACGAAATGGGATTATATAATAAACCTTTTCAGTCGATTCAATTAGGAAAAAAAGTATATGAAGTACGCTTATACGATAAAAAACGTCAACTTATAAAACAAGACGATGAAATTGTATTTACGAACCTTACGACAGCAGAAACGATGGCTGTAAAAGTAACGGAGATAAAACGATACGAAAGCTTTAAAGCAATGTACGAACAAATTGATAAAAAATTATTTGATTGTGAAGAACTTAGTATAAAAGAAATGTTAGAAAGTACATACGGAATATATACGAAAGAACAAGAAAAAGAATGGGGAACAGTTGCGATTGGTGTTGAGGTAATAAAGTGAGAAGAAATCGCGGTGCAGCTATAATTATACAAGGTGGTAAAATCGCTCTTATAAAACGTGTTCGAGAAGGTGAGATGTATTTTGTTTTTCCAGGCGGGGGAATTGAAGAAGGAGAAACGCCTGAAGAAGCAACGAAGCGAGAGGTTTATGAAGAATTAGGGGTACATATACAAGTGGAGCATCTGATTGCAAAGGTGGAGTATAAAGGTACGGAGTATTATTATAATGCCCATATTATAGGTGGAGTTTTCGGAAGTGGTAAAGGCGAGGAGTTCGAGCTGAAAGATAGAGGGAGTTATATTCCTTTATGGATGCCGGTAAATGAGTTGCCAAATTTAAATGTAAAACCTTATGATGTGGCCAAATGTGTATTTGATTATTATGGAATATAAGGTCTGACAACATACAAAAAAAACCATTGACATAGCCTTCTGATTTAAGTATTGTATTCGAGTATGTTTATAATCAGGAGGTTTATATGAGCAATCAAACTACTACACATCATGTGAAAATGACAACAGCAGATCCATCTGGAATCGGTCTATTTGGATTAGCGATGGTAACACTTGTAGCATCGTCTCAAAAGTTAGGCTTAACAGATGGCGTTTCACTTGTATTACCATGGGCAATCTTTTTAGGAGGATTTGCACAAATCTTTGCATGCATTCACGATGCAAAGCACAACAATACGTTCGGTACAACAGCATTTGGTGCGTACGGCCTATTTTGGTTAGGTGTTGGAATGACTTGGTTAATTCAACTTGGAGTATTTGGCGAAAAATTAGCCCAAACTGCAGATTCAAAACAGCTCGGTGTAGCCTTTATCGGATACTTGATTTTCACGATCTTTATGACAATTGGTGCAATGGAAACACATAAAGTATTATTTATGATTTTCGTCCTTATTGATTTCTTATTTATCGGTCTTTCATTAAGTACTTTAGGTGTTATGCCGCACGCAATGCATAATTTAGCAGCGTATTCTGAACTATGTATTTCATTATTATCTTTCTATGGTTCAGCAGCAGCTGTGTTAAATACACACTTCGGAAAAGTTGTATTACCAGTTGGAAAACCCTTTGGTATTTTTAAAAAGTAATAAAAAAGAACAGATGATTGTATAGTCATCTGTTCTTTTTTTTATGGAATAAAATAAAATAGCAAAAAATATAATTGAAATTGATTCTCATTATTAATATAATGAGAATGAGAATCATTTATTGTAAGAGGGGGATGCCACAGTGGCGAAAATTTTAATAGCGTATGCAAGTATGTCAGGGAATACAGAGAGTATTGCTGATTTAATTAAAGTAAGTTTAGATGCCTTTGATCATGAAGTAGTATTACAAGAGATGGAAAGTATGGATGCTGAAGAATTATTAGCGTATGATGGAATCATTTTAGGATCTTATACGTGGGGTGATGGTGAATTACCATTTGAAGCGGAAGATTTCCATGATGAGTTAGAAAATATAGATTTAACGGGTAAAAAAGTGGCTGTTTTTGGATCAGGTGATACGGCGTATGAGCTGTTTTGTGAAGCGGTAACGATATTTGAAGAACGTCTTGTAAAATGTGGGGCAGAACTTGTACAAGAAGGATTGAAAATTGAATTAGCTCCAGAAGATAAAGAAGACGTTGAAAAATGCAGTGATTTTGCAATTGCTTTTGCCGAGAAGTTCTAGGAACGGGAGTGTCAACGTGGAAACAATGTTAAGTGCAACTGCTATTACAAAGTTAAGAGATGGAAAGCTTTTGTTAGCTACTACATATAATGGTTTATTCATTGAAAAAGATGGAGAATGGAAACAGGCTTTAACTGGTTTCCAAAAACGAATTCGAGATTTACATAGTGAAGGTAACGTAGTTTACGGAGTAGGAGACGAAGGAGTTTTTATTCGTAGTATGAATGGTGGAGAAACGTGGACGATCCAGCGCTTTCCAACGAAAGCAACGAGCTGGAATGTATGTAGTAATGAGAATGGAACAGTAATTGCTCATGGAGATAAAACACTGTATCATTCTAATAATTTTGGTTCCACATGGGAGACTATTCAGCCATTTCTTAATTACGGTAGTGAGGCACCATCTATTCGATCATTATTTTTATATAAACATTACTTATTTATCGGTACGAAAATACATACTAAATATGGTGGTGTTTGGCTTTTTGATTTAGAGACACGTAAATTAAAAAGGATTAAAATAGCGATGAATCAGATGATTTCTGCGTTGACTATACATAATTCCTATTTAGTAGCGGCAAGTGGATCGTGCAAGGGGATTAGCGGAAATATTTCTTTTTGCAGAATAAATGAGAGTATCGAAAGTGATAAAATAGGTTGGCATACATGTCAAAGTGAACAAAAAGCGAGTAGTTATTTAGATTTAAGTGTGGATCAACATGTGTTATATACAACGTCAACGCAAAATAAGGCGGGAATTAGCACTGTTTGCCGTGTGCTTCTTGAAGAAGGAATTGTTACAGTATGTGATTCGGTTAAAGGGCATGGTTGGCGCATTGTTAATGAAAAAGAAGGCTATGTTGTAGCTGGATCAGGTGAATTAAAAACGATGCAGTGGAAAAAAAAAGCTGTATAACTTTAAAAAAACTTTACTTTTATTATATTGGTATGATATAGTTACTTTAAACCATTTTACTTTTAATAATATAGAGATTTAAATGAGCTGTAACTTCCGAGGAGGATAGCAATGTTAAATCTCCTCTGGGGTTGCAGTTTTTTAATATATGATGTATTATTGTAAAGTGGTTGAAAATGAATATGTACATATAGGTACATTGTAGGAGGATTTTTTAAATGCAAAACGGTAAAGTAAAATGGTTTAACGCAGAAAAAGGTTTCGGTTTCATCGAGGTTGAAGGCGGAGAAGACGTATTCGTTCATTTCTCAGCTATCCAAGGCGACGGCTTCAAATCTTTAGAAGAAGGTCAAGAAGTTACTTTCGAAGTAGAACAAGGTAACCGTGGACCTCAAGCTACAAACGTAAACAAGAAGTAATTATGAAAAAAAGAAGGGCTTGCCCTTCTTTTTTTTTTGCGTTTTTATTGAATATCCTCCTATGTACATGTAATAATAAGACTGAATTTTTGATTTTTATGCGAAGTTTTTCATGCATAAAGTGCATTAATAAATAAATACTGAAAATAAAGTATGTGTGTGAAAAGGAATTTAGAAAGAGGTAAATAAATTGAAAAACGCTACACACTTCATTGTGTTTGATATTGAAAGGAATTTTAGGCCGTATAAATCAGAAGATCCGTCAGAAATAGTTGATATTGGAGCTGTAAAAATAGATGTGAGTACAATGAAGGTTATTGGAGAATTTTCAGAGTTAGTAAAACCAAGTGCCCCATTAACTCGTCATACAACAAAATTAACTGGAATTACAAAGAAAGATTTAATAGGTGTAGGGAATTTCCCTCAAATTATAGAGAAATTTATTCAGTTCATCGGAGAAGATTCAATATTTGTTTCATGGGGAAAAGAAGATTACCGTTTTCTATCTCAAGATTGTACATTATACGGTGTAGAATGCCCATGTATGGAAAAAGAGAGTAGATTTGATGTGCAAAAATTTGTTTTTCAGGCGTATGAAGAATTATTTGAGCATACACCAAGTTTACAATTAGCAGTGGATCAGCTCGGCTTAACGTGGGAAGGGAAGCAGCACCGGGCTTTAGCAGATGCTGAGAATACAGCAAATATCTTTCTGAAAGTATATGGCGAGAGAGATATTAACAAGCGATACAAGAGACATGGTGAGCTTGAACTTGTAAAGAACGGAAAACTAACAGAAAAAGCGAAAAAAAGGATGCGGAAATGGGTGTTTAAAGAACTGAGAAAAAATACAGAGCGTCCTTTTGTATGGAGTGCATTTGAAAGTAGTGACACGTGGGAAGGTATAACGGAAAGATATTATATAAGTGAATCAGCAGTAGAACTTCTGAAAAAACACTTTCCTACTGCGGTGAGAAAAGCGGAGCGGCAGCTTAGGTATTTGGCTGAGATGGAGAAAGTAGTAGAAGAAAGTTAGTAATAAAATTTATTTTATTCATATGTACAACTAGACTTCAGGATTAAGTTGCTGAAGTTTAGTTGGAAAATTCACGGCTTGTCCTGTATTGTTAATGGAATATTTTGTTGTTTTTAGTACGGATATACATAGAAAAGAGTGTAGTTTAATGGAAGCAATCTTTAACATTTTAACCGTTTTAGTTTTTTTGATAATATTTACCACACTATTTGCACTAATTACACTTCCTTTCATAGCAAAGAAGAAGAATTGGAAAAAGCTTAATATATCTTTAGCTCGTGGTGTATTAAAGATTAAAATCGAAGAGTAAGGTAAGAGTCTTATACAAGGGAGGTGTGATAGTGATAGACTTGGAAATCAAAGATGTCACCGTACAGATGGAATTAAATGGTGTCTTTTGGAATGAGGATGGAATTGCTGAAATGATGGTGACTACAAAAGCGGAGCATTCTCTTATTCTTCGTCTAGTAGTTGACTTAGAAAGTAAAACGATTCGTGCGATGAATGCCGAGATAGTGGGTGGGTTCTGTCCTCTATGTAAACAGAAAAGGAACGAATGTAGTGAACTTAATGACGTGCAAAATAAAATGGATATTTTAGAAGAAGCCTACGATTGGGTGAGAGAGCATCCGGAATATCGTTTTCAATTATCTCTTTACGAGTACAATAAATTTGAGGTAGTAAAGTGAAATTTTCATTTTAACAACATACATAATGACTAAAAGGAAAAACACCAAAAACTTATAGAAGGACTTGGTCAACTAGGGATATTGAAGTAGATGTCTCTCATGGAAATACGCTTGTACAACAAGGAAGGAATCTGCTTGATGCTACAAGAAATGTCATCTTGGAGCAAAAATATTTTTTAAAAATAAGCATATTTGTTATAAAGAAGAAAAACCGATTCTTAGTAGAATCGGTTTTTAGTATAAATGTCAACTATGTCCCAAATAAAAGAGCGCTTGTTAATAGAGCTCAGTAAAAATAGGTATATGGAAGCATTTATTCGATCCCATTCGAATCATAAGAATACTGCTGTTTATTCTCAATCCGCTCAATTACGTCCTGTAATTCATCCGGCTTCAAAAACTCAATGGGAGAGAAGCCTTTCTCAAACGTAAGTGTATCAGCCTCAATCATTAATACATATCGGTCGTTTACCTTTGCAATATGTATTAGGTCTCCGAAATCAGCAAGCAAAGCCTTCACAGAGATATGATCTGCTTTTAGCTTTAATTCCACTTCAGGGGCGTGCTCGACGATTTGAGCGGTAGCTTCCATTACTTCTTCTGTTGAAAATTGTTCCATAATTTCGCGTTTCGGACTGGCAGCCCATACTTCCATCGCTTGGTCGAACTGTTCACGTTCTTCAGTACCTTCTTCAAATACATCTTCAATTTGGTCGTATACCATGTCCATTACTTGTGTTTTCATAATTTCAGGCATAGAGCGTTCGTATTCGACGAATTTTAAGAAGTCTTCAAAGTAGCGGGCGTGTGATGCTTGGTGTATTTTTAGTTCGCCAGGCTCCACCATACCTTCTTCAGGCATGTATGGGTACTGGATAGATTTCATATTCTTTGTTGTGATGGCCATTTCAACGTTACGAATAAGTGTTGATTCATCAGAAATGGAAGCAACCTTTGGTTCGAAGTCACATTTCATTACGAATACGAATGGATCATCAAAGTATTTGCGTAGTTTTGCTTGAGCGATTAAAAACACACCACCACGTACAGCGCTTGTGTCAAGGTATGTATAAACGAGAGGTTCGCTCATATCTTTGAAGTTTTCTTTTGTTTCTGCAAAGCGAATACGATTAAATAAGTTGTAATGAGGGTTTGAATCGAGTTCATGCCCTTCTTCTACAATAAAGCGACCGATCTTCGTTGGGGCTTGTTCTGTTTTTGCGTGACGTTCTACTTTTCGCTTTGAAATTTTTAATAATTCACCATTCAAAAATTCTTTTAAAGAGCTATCTTCATACTCTTCAGCGTCTAATGTTTGAAAATGTTTATAGCGCTTATCAACTGCTTCACCTTTTCCTTCTACTTGTACTACATAAAAAGAAAGAAAATTTATTTCAAAATCCATATTTATCACCTTGTTTCATTTCATTAACTCTTATCAGTATAAAGATGGAAAAAACTTTCGTCAATTTATATAAGGAAGGGGGAGCCCCTTCCTTATATATTTGTTATTTTCGAAATTAAAATCCGTCTTCTAATGCTGAAAATGGAATATTTAGCCTGTTTTCTACTGTACGTAAACGCTGATTTAAGCGGTTTAATCTACGCGTATGACGCTCAACTGTGTTTTCTAGTTGACGTACTCTTTGCTCAAGCTCATTTACTCGTCTTTCTAATTGACGGTTTCCAGTACCAGGGAAAGAGATTGGAAGTTGAAATTGTCGATTTTGATCATATGGATTAACTTGTTCTGTTTGATCTATATATTGTTGGTATTGTGCCTGTAAATCATACTGAGGTTGGTAACCATATTGGTTATATGGATCATAAGGATTGTAGGGATACATAAAAACATCCTCCATTTCTTTATAATAGGTTAAATTCATCATAATGTATGTGCAAAAGCGGAGTAGTGGCACGGCAAATACCTATATACCTGAAGTGAATGATTGTTTTTACCGCTAAAAGCTCGGTTTAAGTTGTTAATAATGATCACATATGAGAAAGCGGTATTGCGGTTTCTGAAGCATGCAGGTGAATAGAGAGGTGAAATGAAAGGGTGTTACATTTGTATTTCATCTGTTGAATGGTATATACTGGATGGAGATAGGTTGCATAAAAATTACAATTTTATCAAACTCGAAAATTTATATAAATATGTATAGACATTTACAAAAGAAAAGAGTAATTTTAATAGAGTAAAAAACAACTTGTAACATTTTCTAAATATATTGTAAAATGATTGTAACAAAAGATACATAAAAATGAAATAATACATAAGAAATAATGTTGGGGAAAAGGAGAGAGTATATTGTTCCGAAAAATAAAGGGTATATTAGTAGGGGTGCTATGCGTAGCTGTAGTAAGTGGTTGTGGTACAAAAGTAAGTGATGTGGCATTAGTAAGTGATTTTGGTGGGAATGTTGTAGAGGCTAAGGCTGATGTACAGGATTCAATTAGCTTAGTGGATGGGCGTACTGGTACTGAAGTGAAAAAAATAGACTTATCGAGTTTAGGTTATTTTGAAGATGAGGCGAAATTCAAAAAATCCGTAACGAAGGTTGCAGGTGAAGTCGGGAAAAGTGTTGACAAAAAGATGGTCCCTTCACGTATAGCATCTGATGGATCATGGCAAGAAGGAAAGCCTTCTTTTGAATTAATGGAAAAAGAATTAGTAGATAAATTATTAAACGTTGGTATGTGGGATTCTTCATATCAGTTACCTATCGTTGAGAAAAAGCCTACCGCAACATTAAGTGATGCGCAAGGAAGTGGCACGGTAATTGGTAGATATGAAACGAATTTAGGTGGATCAGCAGGTGGCCGTATTGAGAATATTCGTTTGTCGGCAGCGAGCATAAATGGAGTTGTATTAGCAAAAGGAGACAGTTTCTCTTTCAATGCATTAATCGGTGATACAACGCCAGATAAAGGATATCAATTAGGTAAAGAAATTGTAGATGGTAAATTAGTAGATGGTTATGGTGGTGGCGTTTGTCAAACATCATCAACGCTATACAATGCAGCAGATCAAGCTGGTTTGAAAATGGTAGAGAGAACTACACATTCTAAAACAGTAGGTTATGTCCCTCAGGGAAGAGATGCTACAATTGCTTATCCATATTTAGACTTAGTATTTGAAAATACGAATGATGCTCCTGTTAAGCTTTATATGGGCATTCAAGGCGGAAAGTTAGTTGCTGAAGTACATAAGATGAAATAAATATGTAGTTAAAGGATAAGAAAGTAAAATATTTATAGTTTCTATAATTGAAGCCATCTCTTCTGAATTTCAGAGGAGATGGCTTTTGTGTACAGTTTATTAAGAATAGTAAATTGATGTATTACTAGTATGTTCGAAAAAGGGTTGAGTTTAATTCTTAGTTTTCCTATTGACATTGTTTAATTTTAACTGTATTCTTCATAATAACAACTAAATAAATGGAAAAATTTATTAGTTTTCTTATCAAGAGAGATGGAGGGACTGGCCCGGTGAAATCTCAGCAACAGGCTAAAAAAGCACTGTGCTAATTCCAGCAAACGTAAAAGGCGTTTGGAAGATGAAGGGAAGTGGATTAACATTCAACTCTTCTTATATGTGTAAGAAGAGTTTTTTGTTTAGAGAGGGGGGATAGAGTGAAATTTGATGTAGCGTATTTTTTAGAAAGTTTTCCGCAATTATTTAAGTATGTATACATAACTTTAGGGATTACTGTAGTTTCAATGATTATTTCTTTCTTTATAGGGATTGGCTTGGCGATCATTACAAAAAACAAAACGAAATTTTTATATCCAATTGCAAGGGTGTATATCTCTTTCTTTAGAGGAACACCGTTATTGGTTCAATTGTTTGTGTTGTATTTCGGATTGCCACAAATATCTCCGGCTTTTACAGTACTTACAGCTATGCAAGCAACTTTAATTGGCCTCAGTTTAAATAATGCTGCTTATTTGTCAGAAATCATTCGAGGTTCATTAAATGCTGTGGAATCAGGGCAAATGGATGCTTGTTTATCAGTTGGAATGACAAAAGCACAAGCGATGCGACAAATTATCTTTCCGCAGGCTATTCGTGTAGCAGTGCCGTCACTTGGAAATAATTTTGTTGGATTGTTAAAAGAATCTTCGTTATCTTTTGCACTTGGAGTGGCTGAAATATTGGCACAAGCGAAAATGCTGGCGGCACAATCGTATCGTTATATGGAAAGCTATTTAGCGGTAGCGATTGTGTATTGGATTATTACAATCGTAATCAGCTGGGGACAGAAAAGGTTGGAGAAGAAACTTGATGCACCGTATTTATAAGAGAAATGAGGTGATATATGTGATTGAGTTAAAAAAATTGTATAAATCTTACAAACATAATGAAGTGCTGAAAGGAATCTCACTTACTGTCAAAAAAGGGGAAGTGGTAGTAATTATTGGACCTTCTGGTTCAGGGAAATCGACATTACTACGATGTTTAAATTTATTAGAACAACCGGATGATGGCAGTATTAGAATTGAAGATTTAGAGATTCATACGAAGAAACTTTATCAAAAAGAAATCATAAAATTACGTCAAAAAACAGCTATGGTTTTTCAAAACTATAATTTATTTAAAAATAAAACAGCATTGCAAAATATTACAACAGCATTAACGGTTGTACAGAAAAAAAGTGAAGAAGAGGCAAATGGAATAGCGAGAGAAATATTAAAACAAGTAGGCTTAGCTGATAAAGAAGATTTTTATCCGACGATGTTATCAGGTGGACAACAGCAAAGGGTAGGGATTGCTAGGGCAATGGCTTTAAATCCAGCTGTATTATTGTTTGATGAACCGACTTCAGCACTTGATCCAGAATTAGTTAATGAGGTATTACAAGTTATTAAAGACTTGGCAAGACAACATATAACGATGGTTATTGTTACACATGAAATGAATTTTGCAAAAGAGGTGGCTGATCGCGTTATTTTTATGGCTGATGGAATTATCGTAGAGCAGGGAACGCCAGAAGAGATTTTTCGAAACCCACAAAATGAACGTACGAAAAAGTTTTTGCGGCAATTAAATGCATCTGAAGAAGGAAACCATTTCGTTATTTAGGAGGAAGAGTTATGAGAAAATCGTCATTATTACTAACATTAGCATTAACACTATCAGTTGGAGCTTTGTCTGCATGTGGTTCTAATGCAGCAAGTAAAAAGACAGATGAAAAAGTAGTGAAAGTTGGGACTTCTGCAGGTCGTAGCCCATTTATATTTAAAGAGGGTGAGAAAGTAAAAGGTTTTGATGCTGAAATTATTGAAGCGGCTGCTAAAAAAGCTGGATATAAAGTAGAATGGAATGTTTCTGATTTTGAAGGATTATTCGGTTTATTAGATTCAGGCCGTATTGATACGATTGCAAATGAATTATCCGTTTCTCCGGAAAGAAAAAAGAAATATGACTTTTCGATCCCGTATGTGTATTCAGGTTCTGTTTTTGCGGTGAAGAAAAATAATAATACAATTAAATCGCTAGAGGATCTAAAAGGAAAGACTGTAGGTGTTGGACTTGGTACAGCAGGAGAGCAAGAGTTAAAAGCTTTAAATAAAAATAATGCTTTTACGATTAAAACGTACTCAGAGGACCCAACGGTGGAATTGAACGAAGTAGGATTCGGACGCGTCGATGCTTATTATAATGATAAAGTTCAAGTGGAAACAACAATAACAAAGGCGAAACTAGATAATGTAAAAGTTGGATTTGGCCCACTTGAATGGGGAGAGATTGCATTTCCATTTGCAAAAAAGAGTGAAAAGTTAGAAGATATAAACAAGGCGTTAAAAGAATTAGAGCAAGATGGAACATTAAGTGACATATCGAAAAAATGGCTAAAAGTTGATGCTACAAAAAAATAAAATTAAGGTGTATTCGTTGAATGGGCCTATTGCCTATCAACTTACATAAAAAACTAAAGGGAACTGGAGAGGAAGTTATTCATGGTACAAATTCATCCGAAAACACGTATTGGTCATGTCGAATTTAAAGTAAAAGATTTAGAGCGTCAAATTGCTTTTTATGAGAATGTAGTAGGGTTAGAGGTAAGTAAGCAAGAGGGGAATAAAGCATATTTAACAGGAAAAGGTGGTAAGAATACGTTACTTGTTCTTGAGCAGTTGGAAGATGCAGTGCTACAAGAACCGCGTACGACGGGTATATATCACGTAGCCTTTTTAGTTCCGACTCGTGAAGCTTTTGCTTCGGCACTATTTGGTGTTATTCGCAATAAAAAGGTAATTGATAGTCCGGCTGAGCAAGAAGGGCGTTATACATATTCAAATGAAATTTTGCCAATTTCAAGATTTAATAGTGCAAGTGATCATACGTATAGTGAGGCGTTTTATTTACAAGATTTAGAGGGGAATGGTATCGAGATTTATGCAGATCGCCCTCGAGGTCAATGGGGAGAAGGGCCAGGGGGAAGTACGCCACTAGATTTAAAAGAACTGGCAACGCTCGTTAATTATGAGTTTGATGGATTACCTGCTGACACTGTCGTTGGGCACGTCCATTTACGAATAGCTGATGTAGAAAAGTCACATGAGTTTTATGTAGAAACAGTAGGCTTTGAAGTGCAGCAGCGTGAAGATGATTGCTTATTTATTTCGGCAGGAGGGTATCATCACCATATCGGTGCAAATACGTGGAACGGAGTAAATAATCCGTATCCACCAGCACATGCAACTGGACTAAAAGTGTATACGATAGTACTACCGCATAAAGAAGCGTTAGATGAAGTGAAAGAAAGATTAATAGAAAAACAACATGAAATAAATGAAACTACAAATGGATTTACTGTAGTAGATCCAAGTGGTATTACAGTGCAGTTTGAAATAGAAGCAGTATAAAGTGAAACTTTAATCAGTGGGGGCTTTGTTCATCCCCCACTGATTATTAGCCTTCACCAATCGGGCGTTTATGGGCAGTTAATCCCCCGCCTAACTTCTTTGTTCCAGCTGAATTTTGAGGTGGGAGTTGTACTGCCCGTTAACGCGGGATAAAACAAGCCAGAAAGTGTTTAATCACTTTCTGGCTTGTTTTTGATTATTTAGAGCTCAATCCAATACCTTCTCACAACATTCCCATCTTCTTCAATGAAATCATCATCACGGAGACCGCCGTTATGTAAAATCGTTTTCTCTGAAGCAGTATTCACCTTGTCGCAAACGACAAGTGCTTTCGTGATGTTTAATTCTTTCGTTTTTTCTAATGATAACTCTAGTAACTTTGTAGCATAACCTTTTCTTCTTTCAGAAGGGCGAATACCATAACCGATATGGCCTCCAGCATTAAATAAATGCTCCGTCAAACTATGACGAATATTAACAACTCCTACAATTTTATTTTCATTTGTAACAAGCCAATAAGTAGAATCTGGTACCCAAGTTTCAGGAATATTTATTCCGTTATGTGCGTCGTGTAATTCTTGAATCATTGCCGTGAAATTAGAAGGATTTTTTGAAATAACCCATGGAATCATCGTTTCACCGCTATCTTTCCATTCGTTATAAAAATCTAAGTATTCTTCTTGTAAATCAGTAGTAGGTGTAAGTAAAGAGACGTTCATTGTTAGTAAGCTCCTTTTATTTATGTTTTATTTCACAAAAATTATGATATAAAATGAAAGCGTTTCCTGAATTTCTCAACCTCATTTCACGCAACTCATATGCCATTTTTAACTGAAAATAAGTTAGACGTTGAACTTTAAAGTTTTTTTGTATGAGAAGTAGGTTGTTTCATTTATGTTAATATTTAAAATATTAACATAAAATCACTGGGATATTAAATGTATTTTAATAAAATGCTTTTATATCGATGGGTAGATGCATGTGATAATTTTTGTTTTATCTCTCTATAATGAATAAAAGGGGGAAGTGCTCGTGAGCTTACATATTGATTTTATTATACGAATCGGTGTTGCTGGTTTGTTAGGGGCGATAATCGGTATTGAAAGGGAAATTCGCTCAAAAGAAGCTGGATTAAAAACACATTTCCTAGTAGCCGTAGGGAGTGCTTTAATAATGGTCGTTTCGAAATATGCTTTTTCGGATATTGTGTTTGAAGAACAAATGGCTCTTGATCCGAGCCGGATTGCAGCGCAAGTTGTTAGTGGAGTTGGATTTTTAGGTGCAGGTACAATCATTATTCAAAAGCAGGCAGTGAAAGGATTAACGACAGCGGCTGGTTTATGGGCTACAGCAGGAATAGGGCTAGCAATTGGAGCAGGTATGTATGTTGTAGGGATTGGAGCGATGATTCTCGTTTTGATTGGTTTAGAGATTGTAAGTCGTATTTTTAAGGTGCAATTTTTATTTCCGCAAAATATAACAGTGCAAATGTGTATAAATAAACACGAAGCGGTACAACAAATAGTAGAGACTCTACGAGTGAAAGGTATTCCAATACTTTCATATGAAGTTGAAGCTTTACAGCAAGATACAGAAATAGTTTATAAGGTAGGAATGCAATTGAAAAATATATCGTCAGAAGAAAAGAATGCATTTATTCAGCATATGCAAACATTGCCGGAAATTACGTTTATAAAGTTAAAATCATAGTGTTGAAATAGAGGATAGATGTAGCAGGAATTTCGCTATTATCTATCTTTTTGACATAAATCACATGTGAAGTCAAGTGTTAATTTCGCTTTGAGTGGATACATGTGTGAACGTTCCCTTCTTTTTTCTCAATACAGAATAAATAGTCAGAATAGTAAAATAATGGAGCGGGACACTAAAAAATGTAAGGTAGGGGAGAGCATGAAAGGCTATTCAAAAAAAGTTTTAGTAGGGGTAAGTTTTGCTAGTTTAATGTTAGGGAGTTTTCAAGGAAGCATATTGGCGGAAGATACTAAGGGAGAGCAAGTTTCATATCGAAATGTGCTAAAAATGGAGCCGGTTGGTGTACAATTACCAGTGGAAGAATTAGCTCATTCATCGAAAGTATTAGAAAGCAAGTCTTTTGAGAAAAGGCTACAATTTGCTGATTTATCGCAAAGACCGCCTGAAGTAAAAAAGGAAAGTAAGCAATTAGCTGTAGCGAAAACTTATACAATTGCTGAATTAAATCAATTAAGCAATCAACAATTAGTAGATTTACTTGTAACAATCGATTGGGAGCAAATTACGGGGCTATTTCAGTTTAATAAGGACAGTCTTGCATTCTATCAAAATGATAGTAGGATGCAGGCAATTATTGATAAATTGAAGCAGCAAGGACAGGCTTATACGCAAGACGATTCAAAAGGGATTGAGACATTAGTGGAAGTTTTGCGATCAGGGTTTTATTTAGGGTTTTATAATACAGAATTAAGTAAACTAAATGAACGTAGCTATCATGACAAGTGCTTACCTGCATTAAAAACGATTGCGAACAATCCAAATTTCAAACTCGGTACGTTAGAACAAAATAAAGTTGTATCATCATATGGGAAATTAATAGGAAATGCTTCGAGTGATGTGGAAACGATAACATCGGCTGCAAAGATTTTTAAGCAATATAATGATAATTTTTCTACATTGGTAGATAATCTTTCAGCTGGAAATGCGATTTACGATATTATGCAAGGTGTTGATTACGATATTCAATCGTATTTGTACGATACGAGAAAAGCACCGAAAGATACAGTATGGTACCAAAAAATAGATAGCTATATTAATGAATTAAGTAGATTCGCGTTAATGGGAACGATTACAGAGAAAAACGGATGGCTTATTAATAATGGCATTTATTATACAGGTAGACTCGGCACATTCCATAGTACAGGGACAAAAGGATTACAAGTTGTAACAGATGCGATGAAAATCTATCCTTATTTAGGTGAGCAATATTTCGTAGCAGCTGAGCAAATTACGACGAATTATGGCGGGAAAGATGCAAACGGTAACGTTGTTAATTTAGATCAAATACGAGAAGATGGGAAGAAAAAGTATTTGCCGAAAACGTATACGTTTGATGATGGTGCAATTGTTTTAAAAGCGGGAGATAAAGTGACTGAGGAGAAAGTTAAACGTTTATATTGGGCAGCAAAAGAAGTGAAGGCACAATTCCATCGTACGGTTGAAAGTGACCAACCGTTAGAAAAAGGAAATCCAGACGATGTATTAACGATGGTTATTTATAATAGCCCGGCTGAATATCAATTTAATCGTCAATTGTACGGGTATGAAACGAATAACGGCGGTCTTTATATAGAAGGAACAGGTACGTTCTTTACTTATGAACGTACGCCAGAAGAAAGTATTTATAGTTTAGAAGAATTGTTCCGACATGAATTCACGCATTATTTACAAGGTAGATATGAAGTGCCAGGACTTTGGGGACAAGGTAAGATGTATGAGAATGAGAGATTATCTTGGTTTGAAGAAGGGAATGCTGAGTTTTTTGCAGGTGCAACGAGAACGGACAACGTCGTTCCAAGAAAGAGTATTATAGGAGGACTATCTTCGAATCCAGCAGAACGTTATACCGCAGAGCGAACGTTAAATGCAAAGTATGGAACGTGGGATTTCTACAATTATTCCTTTGCTTTACAATCGTATATGTACAATAAGAGATACGATATGTTTGATAAAGTTCATGATCTTATTAGGAAAAATGATGTAACAGCATATGATGCATACCGCTCTGCTTTAAGTAAAGATGCGAATTTAAATAAAGAGTATCAAGACTATATGCAAATGTTAGTAGACAATCGTGAGAAATATAATGTTCCGTTAGTGTCAGATGATTATTTAGCAACTCATGCACCGAAACCAGTTTCGGATATTGCGGCAGAAATTACAGCGGAAGCAAAATTAAGTAATGTATCAGTTAAGAAAAATAAATCACAGTTCTTTAATACATTTACACTACAAGGAACGTATACAGGTACTACTGCAAAAGGAGAATATGAAGACTGGAAAACAATTACACAAAACGTGAATGATACGTTAAAGCGTTTAAGTGCAAAAGAATGGACAGGCTATAAAACAGTAACAGCGTACTTTGTAAATTACCGTGTGAATGCATCAGGACAATTTGAATATGATGTTGTATTCCATGGTATTAATACAGAAGAAGGTGCTGTGAATAAAGCACCAGTTGCGGTAATAAATGGTCCGTATAGCGGAAATGTAAATGAAGCAATCTCGTTTAAAAGCGATGGATCAAAAGATGAAGATGGGAAAATTGCTTCTTATAAATGGGAGTTTGGCGATGGTACTGAAAGTAGTGAACAAAATCCAACTCACGTATATACAAAAGAAGGAACATATACAGCAAAATTAACAGTAACAGACGATAAAGGATTAACTAATACTGCTACAGCAAGTGTAACTGTTCAAAAGAAAGAAGATAACAGTGTAGAAAAAGAGCCGAATAATTCATTCCAAACAGCGAATAAACTGCAGTTAAACCAATTGTTACGTGCAAGTTTAGGAAACGGTGATACAAGTGATTACTTTGAAATAAATGTGGAAACAGCTAGGAATCTCCAAATTAACGTAACGAAGGAAAATAATATTGGGGTAAACTGGGTTCTTTATTCAGCAGCAGATTTAAATAATTATGTTACGTATGCTCAGACGCAAGGAAATAAATTAGTGGGCAGCTACAATGCGCATCCAGGTAAGTATTATTTACATGTATATCAATATGGTGGGGGAACAGGGAATTATACGGTAGAAGTGAAGTAACAAAAAGGTCGCCATGAATGGCGACCTTTTTTATTATGCGTTATACCCGAATAATTTTAGATCTTCTCCGGAGTCTGAAATTATTTTTTCGAATCGCAATCCTACTTTTTCTAACAGATTGCCTGAAGCTGCATTATCTATAGAAGTAATTGCTACAATTCGTTTCATACCTAGCTTATGTACACCGTATTCGATTACCGCAGCAGCTGATTCATAGCCGTACCCTTTCGAACGGAATTTTTCTAAAAAGGCAAAGCCGATATCAACATCTTCTAATGAATCTCTTTTAATAAGGCCGCACATGCCAAGTGGAGTGAGATCTTCTTTTCGTTCAACTAAGTAAAGACCAAAGCCCATTTTATTATACATATCGACCGGACCGTTTAAAATATAATTTTGAGCATCTTCTAGGTTTCTAACCCTTTTATCACCAATAAACTGAATCCATGCAGGATCGTTTACTAACTCAAGAATAAACGGAGCATCTTGTATATCGAACCAACGAAGAGTGAGTCGTTCAGTTTCAAGAACTATCAATCTATTGCACCACCTTTATAAGTTATAATAATTAGTATGGATTGTGTAACACAAAAGCGCAACATATTTTAATAGAGTCCTGCTTGTTCACATAAAGTTCGATTGTTTTGTATAAAAGGATATTTTATAATTAGGATTGACTGTAAAGAGTGAGATGCTTATACAATGACTCCTAGGAAACTAGGAGTTTTTACTATATAACTATCATTATTACTAAATATGACACATTACACATTCTACTTAAGGAGGTACATAATGAAGAAATTATATAACGCATCGTTTACGTATTTAATTATTGGTTTACTATCAGGAATATTCGCTAGGGAGTATGGGAAATTTAAAGGAATACTAGGATCTACACTATTAAATCTTTTGCATACACATACGTTAGTACTTGGCTTTTTCTTCTTTTTAATTGCTTTAGGATTAGCGAAAGTATTCGCTTTTCATGAAGTGAAAGGATTTAATAAATGGTTTGTTTTACATAATATCGCATTAACTTTAATGTTAGGATCGCTGGCAGCGAGAGGACTTCTTCAACTAAATGGAGCGGACTTTAAAGGGTTAACTTATATTGTAGGGTTCTCTCATTCTCTGATGGCATTTACTTTAGTTTGGTTTATGATTTTATTGAAAAAATCGTCTAAAATATAGTTTCAAAAAAGAACTTGTAGGGAATACTGCAAGTTCTTCTTTGTATATAAAATTTCATAAATTTAACTATTCTAATTATTTTGTATAAAAATGGTATAATTAATGTAGAGTAAATAATATAAAAGGAGAGTATGTAATGGAAATAACAATTGAGCGTTTAGTAAATGAATTAAAGGATGTACTTCCTGAAGATCAAGTAGTGGTTAATAAGACAGTAAGAGAGTTACATAGTAAAGATGAATCTTACCATAATAGTAGTTTACCTGATGTAGTTGTTTTTCCAAAAACGATGGAAGAGGTTAGAGCAATAATGAAAGTAGCGAGTGAGCATAAAAAACCTGTCATTCCATTTGGAGTAGGTTCTAGTTTAGAAGGTCATATAATTCCTTATGAAAAGGGGATTACAGTTGATTTTTCATTAATGAACAAAATACTTGAAATAAGAGAGAAAGATTTTCTTGTGAAAGTACAACCAGGAGTGACTCGTTCTCAGCTCAATAAAGAATTGAAAAAGTACGGTTTGTTTTTTAGTGTAGATCCAGGTGCAGATGCAACGTTAGGAGGCATGGCTGCTACGAATGCGAGCGGAACGACAGCGGTTAAGTATGGCGTAATGCGTGATCAAGTTCGTGATTTAGAAGTGGTGCTTGCTGATGGGCAAGTGATACATACTGGCAATTTAGCGGCGAAGTCATCATCAGGTTATCATTTAAATGGTATTTTCGTAGGATCAGAGGGTACGCTTGGATGCTTTACAGAGCTAACATTAAAAGTATACGGCATACCAGAACATGTTATGGCTGCGAGAGCATCGTTTCCAACTATAAATGATGCGGTAGAAGCTGTTATTAATATACTGCAAGCGGGTATTCCAATTGCGAGAATTGAACTTGTAGATGAATTATCTATGAAACAAGTAAATCATTATAATGAAACAAGTTACAGAGAAGAGCCTACATTGTTTTTAGAGTTTCACGGTAATGAAGCGGGGCTAAAGCAAGACATTGAATTTACGAAGGAAATTGTTTTTGATCATAAATGTAAAGAAGTTGCTTTTGAAACGGAAACTGCGGCGAGAAATAAATTATGGGATGCACGGCATAATCTAGCGTACTCTTACGTGCATAGCTATCCTGGTAAAAAGCTTATGAGTACAGACGTATGTGTACCAATTTCAGAATTAGCGGGTGCAATCCAACATGCGAAAGAGACATTAGATAAAGTAGGTCTTGTTGGTGGTATTCTTGGCCATGTAGGAGACGGGAATTTCCACGTGCTCTTAATGGTTGATCCAAACGATAAAGAAGAAGTGGAAAAAGCGGATGAAATAAATGAAAGTATCGTTTTATATGCTCTTAAACGTGGTGGAACGTGTACGGGAGAACATGGTGTTGGAATCGGAAAACGGAAGTATCAAGAAGAAGAACATGGCGCGGCATTATTGGTAATGGAGAAAATAAAGAAAGCTCTTGATCCGCAAAATATTTTAAATCCGAATAAAATTTTCAAGCTAACAGATAAGGAATGATGAATTTTGGAGAAACGAATTATACACTTTGAAGGATTGGTCGTCTTATTAGCTGCGATTTATATATATGCATTATGTGGATTTAGTTGGTTATTATTTATCGTATTACTTTTTGCACCTGATTTAGCAATGGTGGCGTACGCTATTAACAAACGTGTTGGTGCACAAATTTATAATCTATTTCACACATATATCATATCAATATTACTTGTTTTAATAGGGGTCTATTTAAAGATGGATACAATTTTAATGGTTGGTTTAATATGGACAGCACATATTGGAATGGATCGAATGCTTGGGTATGGATTGAAGTATGAAACTGATTTTAAGGATACGCATATTCAGAGGTTATAAAAGTGATTTGAGAAGGGTGGTCAATTGAAACAATTTATTACTGTTGAGAAATATAATACACAATGGGAAAGTGAATTTTGTAAATTACAGACGTTGATTAATAACGTAATGGGAGAACTCATTTTTTCTATAGAGCACGTTGGGAGTACATCTGTTAAAGGCCTTGCTTCTAAACCGATATTAGATGTCGATGTTGTAATAGAAGATTATGATGTTTTTCCGAAAGTAATAAAGAGGCTTGAACAGATAGGTTATTTTCATCAAGAAGAGTGGAGTTTTAAGGGGAGAGAAGCTTTTGGGAGAAAGGATCAATATGTTCCGAGGGACGGGAAGAATACAATTTGGATGGAACATCATTTATATGTATGCGATAAGAATAGTGAAGAGTTAAGAAGACATGTGGCGTTTCGTGATTACCTTCGTGGAAATCCAAACGTTGTTATTGAATATGGAAAGCTAAAGAAAGAATTAGCAGAAACGGCGGAAAATCGCTTAAGTTATAGCTTAGGCAAAACGGAATTTATTGAAGCTGTATTAGAAAAAGCTATGAAGGATAGTTGAATAGAAGAGTTTGTATCAATACGAAAATAGACTAAGGTGGCAGAAATCATATAATGCCACCTATTGTTTTTGAAGAAGAAGTTTTACTATATGAACTGACCTTATAAAACAATTACAATCTGCCCCTGCCAAATAATAAATCTCGTAAATATAATGAGAAATAAGAAGATAAGAAAAGAGGGAGCTTATGTACATACCAAAACATTTCACTATACAAGATGAAGAGACGAAGTACGAAATTATTGAACAAAATAGCTTTGCAACTTTATTTTCTCAACATAACGGAGCACCGTACGCAACGCATTTGCCGTTATTGTTAAATAGGGAAACACTTACTTTATCCGGGCATTTTGCACGTCCAAATGAGCAATGGAAAGATAGTGAAAATCAACAAGTGTTAGCTGTTTTTCAAGGACCACATAGTTACATCTCTCCGTCATGGTATGAAACAAATAAAGCAGTACCAACATGGAACTATGTTGCGGTCCATGTATATGGAGAGTTAGAAATTGTTGAAGATGAACAGGAATTAATAGATTCTCTTCAAGATTTAGTACATAAATATGAAAACTCAAAGAGCACCTACTCACTGAAGGATGTAGATCCGAATTATATGGAAGGATTAAGTAGGGGAATAGTTGGGTTCAGAATAAAGATAAATAAAATAGAAGGGAAAGCGAAGTTAAGTCAAAATCATTCTGTGGAGAGAAGAGAATTAGTTATAGAAGAACTTGAGAAAGTTGGGAGTGAAGGGGGCAGGGGGATTGCAGAGTTGATGAAGAAGGGTGTTTAAAATAATGGTGGAGTGTGAATACACATTTATAAAGTGTTAATATATTGTATTTATAGATTTTTATAGTGATTTAGACGCTGTATTTATGGGGGCAATTTTCTTTAGTGTTTTAAAAAATTTACAGCATGTGATTAATTTAATGGATTTAATGTTAAATAAATGTTGAGAAATATTAATGAGATATTTATATCTTAATATCTATTTGTTATTATTTATGTGAGAATATTCAAAAAAGGGGGATCTTATGAACATTCCAGTGAAGGGAAGCGAACAGGTTACAAAGCAACTTAATGAATGGTATCAAGCAATGTTACAACAACAATTGTCAAAAGCAACTAATTTAAAACAAGAAATTGATAAAAATATTGATGTTTTGAAACAAGAATCAAATAAAATGTTGCAAGAACAAAATTTATTATATTATTTCTTACTAGATTTTCGTTATAAAACGCTTGTTGATAGATTTAGTATCACAAAGAGAAGCTTTGACGAAATAGATTCTTTTAAAATTCCGACGGATGGTTTCTTATCTTATTATTACCATTTTTGTAAAGCGGTATATGCTACTATAATTAAAGATTATAAAGAAGCGAAAAAATATTATGAAAAAGCAGAGTTTCTTTTGAAAGACGTTCCAGAAGAAATTGAACAAGCTGAATTTCAATCTAAGTTAGCCTTATTCTATCATAATAATAATGAACCACTTTTAGCTGTTCACTATGCAACTATTTCAAAAGATATCTTCTCTAAACACCAAGGTTATGAAAGTAATACTGCTTCTTGCGAAAATACTATTGGAATGAGTTGTGTATCTCTAAAACAGTTTGAACAGGCCGAGGAACATTTAAATTCTGCATTAAATTTATTACAAAAAAATAATGAAGAAAGATTAATTTCATTCGTGCGGCACAACTTAGGGTGGCTATATGCAAATCAAAACCTTTCTGAATTAGCTATCCGTCACTTATCAGAAGTAACAGAGAAAATACCTAATCATTTCAAAGCTGTTTTTTTACAAGCTAGGGAATATTCTAAGTTAGGTGAAACAAATGTATCTTCTATCCTTATTGAAAAAGGATTGGAACTTTGTTTAGAAGTAGAGAATGAAGAATATACACATCATTTCAATATTTTAAAAGCATTAAATAATAATGTGACTATCGAGGAATTAAAAAGGGTAATTGTTACAGGGATTTCTTATTTCAAAGAAGAGAATCTTTCTTATTATGTAGAAGAATATGCTGAGGTGATGGCAGCTAGGTTATATGAGGTGTGTGATTATAAAACGTCTAGTGAATATTTTTGTTTAAGTCTTGAAGCAAGAAAAACAAATTTAGCTAAAGGGGCGTTAAAATAATGAAGAAACTGAGTTTAATGGTAATGAGTTTAGCTGTTACAGGTATTACAGTTTTTACGATAAATACTACTCCAAAGATTCAACAAACAGCAACCGCAAATACTGTCGTCAATAAGTTACAATCGACTCACGGAGAAGGGTGGTCTCCAACGAGACCTGAGTTAGTATACTTAGAGGGAAGACAACTCTAAAGTATTATTTTAAGAGTGCTAGCTTTAGTTGATATTATTTACTGGCTTGTAAACATTAAAGGTTTACAAGCCAGTTTTTTGTTGTTAGAGCTACCTTCACATTATGTTGAAAGTAATCCGTCATAATTTTAAACTATTGTAATGAATTTTAATAAAAGATTGTTGAGGAATATAGTGAAGATATTGGAACATACAAATTCTCATTAGTTATATTAAAATGGATTCATTCTCTTCTCCTTTATTTTTTATCAACATTTGTACAATAGCTGGATTTTTATATTCGAGAATAGTTGTTCCTTATCGATGTACCTGAATATAATAAGAAAAAATGAAGATTGAATAGAAGAATTTTAATAGAACAGTTACCAAGTTAACGTATTAGGAAAGAAATAGGTAGGAAGTAAGGAGCTCTCCTTTGTTCGTGACAGCTTGTTTGGTGTATGTATCTTTTTCGCATGGGAGGAAATTGATAGAGGTGATAATATACAACTGTAATCACATAGAATATGCTAACGATATGTAATACATAAAAGAAACGCAAACTAGAGTATTAAATTACGTTTTTTTTCACAAGATGGAGAAAAAAGTAGAAAAGGTGTTTTTATACGAAAACACCTTTTCTACTTATAATGTTCCTTTATGGAAAATAACGAATCGTGTACTTGAATTTAGTGGGAATTACACTAATAAATAATACAATTAGGAGCAGAAAAACAGTCTTAGTGCTCTAAATCACGTCCCACAAAAAGTACGATAAGGACGATTCGACGGCGCTGGAGGCGTGCAGTAATCCGCTTGTTCTTGAGAATATTCATAAGGATTTGCTAAAGCTTGAAGAAGTTTCTCCATTACGCTATAGTCTCCATTTTTAACAGCTGCTTCTAGTGCTTCTTCTACTCTGTGGTTTCGAGGGATGATTACTGGGTTGTTATTTTTCATTAATTTGTATGCATCATCTTTCGATTCTTTTTGTCTTTCTAACCGAGATTGCCATAGCTCGTACCATTCTTTAAATTCAGGACTTTCAAATAAAGGTGCATTTTCTAATATATTGTCAGTTAATGCACGGAATGTATTTGTATAATCTGCTTTATATTTTTCCATTGCTTTTAAAAGTTTCTCAATAAGTGATTGATCTTGCTCTTCATTGCTAAATAGTCCTAATTTCTTCTTCGTTCCGAGGAACCAATTGTTTTCGTACTGCACACTGAACTTTGAAATTTCATCTTGTGCAATTTTTAGTGCTTCTTCTTCATCTTCATGTAGTATCGGTATTAAAGATTCAGCTAAACGTGCGAGATCCCATGCAGCCATATATGGTTGATTTCCGTATGCATAACGGCCTTGTGTGTCAATAGAGCTAAATACTGTTCCTTGATTATAACTATCCATAAAGGCACATGGACCGTAATCAATCGTTTCACCGCTAATCGTTATATTGTCAGTGTTCATTACGCCGTGAATGAAGCCAACGAGTTGCCATTTTGCGATAAGGCTTGCTTGTCTCTTAATGACTTCTTGTAGTAGTGCGACATATGGATTTTCAGTAGATTCAACCTCTGGATAATGTCTTTTTAGCGTATAATCAGCTAAAGCTTTGAAATCTTCGATTGAGCCTCGAGCTGCGGCGTATTGGAATGTTCCAACGCGTATATGACTGCTTGCAACTCTAGTTAAAATAGCTCCAGGTAACTTCGTTTCGCGATAGATTGTTTCGCCAGTTGAGACTACTGCTAAACTGCGAGTAGTTGGAATATCAAGCGCGTACATCGCTTCACTAATAATATACTCACGTAGCATTGGACCGAGTGCAGCGCGACCATCACCACGGCGCGAATATGGAGTTGGACCGGAACCTTTCAATTGAATATCAAACCGTTCGCCTGAAGGAGTAATTTGTTCTCCAATTAAAAGGGCACGACCATCTCCTAACATGTTGAAATGACCAAATTGGTGCCCAGCATACGCTTGAGCTAGTGGATGAGCTCCTTCTGGAATAGTATTACCAGCTAAAATGGCGATTTCAGCGTCCTTTTTTAGTTCCTCAGGATTAAAGCCAAGAGATATTGCTAAAGAATTATTTAGTTTAATTAACTCCGGTGAGTGTACAGGAGTTGGGGGGATTTCTGTATAAAATGATTGTGGTAAAGTCGTATAACTATTATCTAAATTCCAACCTGCTTCATTATTTTTAGTCATTTTATCTCCTCCTTGTTTATTTTTTTATTATGTATTTGTACGTATGTATTCTTTGTAAAATTAGCTAAAAGTATAATATGATATTTCCCCTTGAAATCTATTGTAAGGACTTCATTGCACTATGTCTATTTAACAGCAAATAATAAAACTCCATTTTAAAAAAATGGAGTTTTATTATTATTTGATTTTTACAATTATCTTTCCTTTTGCTCTTCCAGACTCTGAATATTCCATTGCTTTTTGAGTATCTTCAAAAGGGAAAATGCGATCGATTATAGGTTTGATTTGTCCAGATTCAATATACTTTGCAATTATACGTAATTGATCTCCGCTTGGTTTCATAAACAAAAACGAATATTGAGCATTATGCTTTTTTTCAAGTGCAGTAAGTTTTTTGCTTGCTAATGAAAATAAGAGTGTTTTGAAAAATCCTGAACCAAATTCTTTACCGAAGCGAGCATTCGGCATTCCTGAAACGGAAACAATGTTCCCTTCGCTTTTTATAATATCGAATGATTTTTCAAGTGTTGTACCGCCAAGTGTATCAAATACCGCATCATAATTTTTCAGTATATCTTCAAACTTTTCTTTTTTGTAATTAATAATTTCATCTGCGCCAAGAGACTTTACTAAATTTTCACCAGCTTCACTAGCAGTTGTTGCAACAGTGGCACCCATTATTTTTGCTAACTGAATTGCGAAAGTACCAACACCGCCGGATCCAGCGTGAATCAAAATCTTTTGTCCTTTTTGTAATTGCATGATGTCATGTAATGCTTGATATGATGTTAAGCCAACGAGTGGAATCGACGCTGCTTCCTCAAAAGTTAAATTTTTCGGTTTTAAGGCTATATCATCTTCATGAATGGCTATATATTCCGCAAAAGTACCGATCTTATCTTTTCTTGGACGTGCATATATTTCATCACCAACTTTAAATTGAGTCACCTTTGTTCCGACTTTTACAATGACACCAGAAAAGTCATTACCAAGAATAAGGGGCATTTTATATTTAAGTAACAACTTCACTTTTCCATCGCGTATTTTAAAATCAATTGGGTTAATGCTAGCTGCATGAATTTCTGCGAGCACCTCATACTCATTTATTTCAGGGGTGGGCATCTCAGTCATACGCATTGGAACTTTCCCGTACTTATCAATCACCATTGCTCTCATTTCTTATACCTCCAAAGTTCAATAAAAGTTTTGCAGTAGCTTCTCAATATCTAATACAAGATTTTTTAATAATCCTAATTTTGTACGTATGTCAATATAATAAAAGTTCTTTATACCTTCTTTACGCATTAAAATAATACCAGCTTCTCGTAAAATCTTAAGGTGATGTGATACTGCTGGTCGAGAAAGGTGTGTTTGTTTAGTGATTTCGCCAACACGTAATCCAGTTTGACATTCTGTTTTCATTAGAACTAACAAAATAGCTTGACGTGTTTCGTCACCAATTGCCACTAATACTTTTTGACAATTAATAAAATCTTCTTTAATAACATTTAATTGTTCTTGTTTATTCATTTCAATCACTATACCTCCAATAATTAGTCGAAAGGTTTAAGATGATGAACCATTACATCGATACGGTAATGCTACATGAATGTTGTATGAGCTGCAATATTGAGAAAGAAAATCGAGACGAATCAATTTGTACGTATAGAAAATAATGGAGTTGAACGGTAGGAAATGATTTAACAATGCGTTGTCTGCCGAGGATAAAGGGTAGCCATTTAACAATAAAATAAGCGGTCATAACCTTGTATAATTTACAAGGTTACGACCGCTTATAATGTTTTTATTATTTTTGATGTCTATATCAGAGAATAGTTCAAAGTAAAGTAGGGCCTTCTTTTTTATTCTTTCATACACACACAAATTAAGTGACTTGTAGATGTATGAAAGGATAAAAGTAATTTGGGTCGTAATCTATCTATATGATAATTCAAAATGAAATATAAGTCTATATTTTTGTTGGTTTTTTGATTATATTTATGTCACTGAGCTCAGAAGAATATATGTGGAGGGAAAATGTATGGAATCGAAACATGTACCAGTTTTAATTGTTGGAGGGGGATTATCAGGATTATCGTCTGCATTATTTCTTGCGAAACATAACATTGATTATGTACTTATTGAAAGGCATCCGTCTACTGCGATTCATCCGAAAGCGGGTGGAATTACATTTCGCACAATGGAATTATTCCGAGAACTGGGTCTAGAAAAAGGAATTAGATTAGCTGGTAAAGCATTAGAGAATTGTCACGGGAGAATTGCAGTTCAAACAATAGCTGAGGTAAAGCATGAAGAGTTGGAACAAATAAGGGCGGCGCAGTATGAAAATAACGAAAATTCATTTCGTAAAGTGGAAGAGATTAGCCCATCAAAACAAACTGCTTGTTATCAAATTACTTTAGAGGAGATGATGTTACAAGAAGCACAGAGATTAGGCGGGAAGCTATCTTTTTATCATGAACTAGTTTCTTATGAGCAAAATGGAAACGGAGTAATAGCAACGATTCGAAATCGTAAAACGAAAGAAGAGAGCATGATTCATTGTGATTATGTAATTGCAGCAGATGGAGCGAAAAGTAAAATACGTGAACAGTTAGGTATTTTAACCGAGGGCCGTGGTACAATCGGTGGTTATTATATGAACATATATTTTGAAGCGGATTTGAGTGAATTTATTAAAGGAGACGCATTCGGTTTTACTATGATACTTCATCCAGAAGTAATTGGTGCGCTTATTCCAGTCGATAACGAAAGTAAATGGATTTATCATGTAGCTTATGATCCAGTAAAAGGGGAGCGACCAGAGGATTTCTCTATAGAACGCTGTAAACAAATTATTCAAACTGCAATTGGAAGTACGGATATTAAGCCAGAAATAGTAAGTGTTTTGCCGTGGGAAGCGAGTGAAAGTACAGCGGTAAAATTTCAGGACAATCGCATCTTTTTAGTTGGTGACTCGGCGCATATTATGCCGCCAACAGGAGGATTCGGTTCAAATACAGGAATACAAGATGCACATAATTTAGCTTGGAAATTAGCGGCTGTTATAAAAGGGAAAGCAAATCCAAAATTGTTAGAAACCTATCATGACGAGAGATATCCTGTTGCAAAATTAACGACGGACTATGCGAGTAGTATATTATTTCGTGCTGCGAATAGAGAGGAAGGTAATTTGAGTAATATGGATAGTTTAGCTGTCACTGCTGGTTATCAGTATTGCTCAGAAGCAATTATAGACGAATGTAACACACCGCATAGAATGAATATAGTTGATTTGAACGGACGCCCGGGAACGCGTGCGCCACATTTTTGGGGAACTTATGAAGGAAAAGAAGTTTCTATACTTGATCTATTTGGTAGCAACTTTGTGTTACTTACTGGAGCAGAGCCTAGTACTTGGACTGAAGCTGCAAATGTTGTTTCATCTGGATTAGGAGTAAAGATAAAAGTGTATCAGGTAGGTTTAACTGGTGATTTTATCCATCAAGGTAACTTTTTTAGAAAACTATACGGGATAGAAAATGGAGGAGCGGTAGTAATAAGACCAGATGGATTTATTGGATGGCGTACGGAAAATGAGGTAGTAAAGCCGGGTATATTACTTGAAGAGATAATGAATCGTTTATTATGTAATTAAATATAAAAACACCGCTTGTATTTCAAAAGCAGAAGAACCACTGAATTATGGTGGCTTTCATATAACAACTATTACTTCTCAAAAGAGTAAGCATCTTTTAAGTTACACGAATATGATGCCAGTATACGCTAATAAACTACCTCATAAGGATGAGGCAGAGAAAATAGCGATGGATGTAATGGAAAAGGTTGATCGACAATATGCAAAGGGCCTAACTTTACTTCGTATAGAAAAACAAACTAGACATTATGTTGACGGGGGACAAACTGTGGAGTTTCCTGTTCTATGGATAAAGATGATGCATAATAACGGAAGTTTTAACTGGGTGACAATTGGTGGTGACGGACAAATCATTGAATTTGAGCGAGAAGTACGCTGGGATTATATGATGAGTCGTCGCCAAACAGAAATGTGGTATTACGATGATTGGGTATTGGCGCGCATCGGGGAAGGACCGCAATTATTGCCGCCAGCTGCGTTGGCTTAATATGTGTACAATGGTAGGCGTCTATGATAATATATCGCTAGTTATGCCTTATCTGTATAATAAAATGAACATAAAGGGCTGAGCGTTATGAGAAGAAAAGGTTATTTTATAGACAATGAGAGTAAGCGGTTATACAACAATGACATCGTAGTCTCAAATAAAATATATTCTAATAATCCTACGTTGGCAGAACTGAAACAAATGATTTATAACGGTGGAATAGAAGAAGTGTTTATATCCAATTATTTTGACGATCGAAAAAGTAATTTAGAGCGTGAATCAATAGATGATGTGAGAGCCGAATGGGATACAAAATATCACAATAATATTTGTCTTACTGATGAACCAGTATCTTTAGAAGATTTCCCAGATGAATATCTCTTCTTTGTTGAAATATGGGAAAATGAAAAAGGAAAAGTAATTTTAGTGTTATTTATGCATCATTAGAATATTCAGGAAGCCTTTATATTGGCTTCCCGATATTTTTTATGTTGAAAAAATATTATGCAAGATGTTGGTAATATACTACGTATTTTTCTAATCCTTCAATCTCTTTCTCAGGAGGTTCAATTCCACCTTTTCGGCCGTAGCAAACATTTCTCAAGTATTCGCCGAAAATCATAGAGCGACTTTTCTCGTTTTCCATCCAATTATATCTATTAATTATAAAATCACCATCAAAACTTGTATCAAATGTATATGGAATACAAGTTATATGTTTTGGTAAATGTTTTTTTAATACTCTATATTGCCGGCCTGCTCCTAAGCTTTTACATACAAATAGTAAACTATTAATTGTTGTAAAATCAAAGATCTTCTTAGCTTCAATTACATTTGCGATAGAATGGAGAGAGTTTTTCTCGAAAATGATAGCATCTTCCGGTACACCGTGTTCAATTAACTTGTTAACAATTACTTCTGATTCTGATAAATCTCCATAATGCCAGTTTGGATGTTTCATTCCATGTAAACTAGTACCACCTGTGACGATAATTTGTGCACCTAAACCTTGTTGATAAGCATGTAAAGGAGCTTGCCAATTACCAGGATGGGAACCACCGAAAACGAAAATTGCATCACACTGTTGTGGTGTTGATTTTTTTAGGAAAGCGATTTCGGTTATTTCTTCAATTTGTTTTTTCGTAAGATGTGGGACTTCAGGATATTTAGGGATTACCATATGAAAACCTCCTATATAGTGAAATGTTAAATTCATTATATAGCGATTTTGTTTAGTAGAAAAAGGGAAGCTTTTCATTTGGCAGTTCCCCTTTTATGATAACTCTCCTATAAACAAAAGTTCTCCTTCATCATAAAATCCATCTTCATCATGGATTATCTCTTGGAAATGCAATGTTTGGATGCTGTTAGAAATTGATATTTTCCATTCATGCCCGAAGTCGGAAGCATTGGAGAGGGGAATCCATTTTTGAAATTCGTTATCTCTATTGAAAAAATTTTGAAAGTAGTCATCGTTTTTAAATATGATGATTTGTGAGTTCCATAAGCTTGCTATTTTGATCATAACAACGACTCGATATGTATTTGTATCGTTCGGTTTCATTGTCATTAATTGATTCGCTTGATTTAACAGGGCTTGAATGCACAATCGCTTTACTTTCCTAGGTGTTGTACTAGAATCGATAAAAGCTTGAGAGCCTGGTAAAGGCATATGCCAGTATTCATCGTTATAGAAAGTAGACGGAAATGCTTTAGTAGAGTCTTCAATTCTTTTTATAAGAGTTTGTGTTCTTCGTTTCATACCACGTATTTTCTGTTCACGCATTGTTGATCATCTCCATAAATTTTTGCAAGGCAGCTGAGTGAAAAATGTCTTTTCGAGTAATAAAGGTAGTAGGAACCTTTTTAAAGTGATTTGGTAATGTATTTAAAGATACACCATGTTCATAATCTGGAATAATGGATTTCATCATAATAGCCGCGCCCATACCTGATTTTACACATGCAAGTATTGCTTCAATTGTTCCGAACTCTAGTATTCTTTTAGGTGAAACCCCTTCTTCTTGAAGCCAGTTTTCTAATAGTTTTCTGTAATAACATCCTTGACTAAAAGCGAGTAAATTCAGTTCTCCTATTGTTTTAAAGGAAGATAGAGGAGTCTTACTAATGAGAACGAGTTCTTCTTCTCGAAATAAAAGGGTATGAAGTTCAACATGCTGAATATTTCCAGCGATGAATGCTCCATCCAGTTGACGGTCTAAGACGAGTTGAGTTAACCATTCGGTCGTATTTGTTTCTAAAATAAATTCGACTTCTGGATACTTTTCATAATAGGTCGTTAATATAGGTGTGAGACGAACGGCTGTTGTAGATTCTGTGCACCCGATTTTTAATGTGCCTTTCGGATGGGTTCTGCTACTTTGAACAGCTTTAATGGATTGATCCATTAAGTGGATGATTTGTTTTGCATATGTTAATAAAATTTCTCCGTTAGAAGTTAAAGTAACACCTTTTCCGTTTCGATAAAATAGTGGTACGCCTAATTCGTTTTCTAGTTGTTTTATACGCATCGTTACACCTGATTGTACATAGTTTAAGTTTTTAGCGGCATGAGATATATTTCCTTCTTTCGCAACTTCAAAAAAAACCGTTAAATCTTTAATGTCCATTTATTATCACCCCGAAAAAGGTATCAATTTTTTTGATGGATTCTATTAATAACACTTATTTTACATGATATCAGAACCTTCATACAATGAAAGGTATATGGGGGAGATAACGTTGATAAGTGAAGAAAAAATTGAAAAGTACAGTAGTTATAATAAATGGATCATGTTAACTTTGGCAACGGTAGCACAGGCAAGTGCAACACTTATAACATATGGAGTAGGGGTACTCGCTTTATTTTGGAAACAGAAATATGCACTTTCGAATATGCAGGTTGGGTTGTTAATAAGTGCTGTAAATATTGGTCCGTTGTTTTGTATGCTTTTTGCCGGAAGGTTACTTGATCGATATAATGAAAGAATATTAATTGGAGCGAGTGCCGTATTACTTGGCGGGGCGCTTTTACTTACTCATATGGCAAGGGGATTTATTGGGTTATTATTTGTCCTTTTTTTAATAGGGACTTTTTATAGCGTATCCCAGCCAGGGGGAAGTAAAGTAATCTTGAAATGGTTTCCGAAAGAGATTCGCGGATTAGCTATGGGAATACGGCAAGCTGGTATACCTATTGGCGGGGCGTTAGCAGGAGTAATAATCCCTTTGCTTACAATTAAATTTAGTTTAGCTTATACGATAAATGTAATTGCAACTATATGTATAATAGGCGGGTTATTGTTTTTCATATTTTATAAGGAATCGTACGTACGAGAACACACGAGCCAAGAAAATGTAAGTATTTCTTTTTGGATGCAGTTAAAAAAGGTAATATGTAAAAAAGAGCTGTATCCAATTTTTATTACAGGTATTTGCATGATTTCTTTACAAATGATATTAGTCGGACATTTTATAAAATTTTTAGTCATTGAAAAATCGATAACACCTATTGTAGCAGGGAAAGTATTTTCAGTTATGCTATTTGCAGGAATGATTGGGCGAATTATATTAGCTACAATAAGTGATACATATTACAAAGGTGATCGTCGTACACCTTTATTAATAACTGTATGTATTTCTTGTTGCTTAATTTTAGTTGTTGTAATGAGTATAAACACAATGACACTTGAGGCATTGTTTGTGATGAGCGGACTGCTAGGATTCTTTGCGATCGGTTGGTTTAGTCTTTTTATGGTTGAAGTTGCTGAGTCTGCAAGTGAGGAATTGGTAGGTCTAACAGTGAGTTTTGCGCTTACACTTAATCAAATTGCTATTATCTTTGCACCTGCTTTGTTTGGTTATATAGTAGATGGAAAAGGCTACACATATGCATGGATGGGGATAGCTGCATTACTAAGCGTTTCAGCAGTGAGTTTATGTAAAAGTAAACGAATATTAAAAATGTAAATCTTTTATGAAGAAAATCTAAAGAAATGTCGTGGGAGTGACATTTTTTTTTTAATATGTTGTATAATCAAGTTATAAATGAGATTCGTTTTCATTAACACTCATTCCCTCTTTTGAAATTACCTGTAATTTTAGCCATAATAAGCTGTTTTTCTTTTTCGTTACTTGCCCGATTTATTTTGTTTAAAAATTTTTCAGCATCATTTCCTTTTAAAATTATAATCTGTTTTCCGTAATATTCAATTAAAACTATATTGTTTTTTGTTACTCGATAATGAAACATCATATCATCTAAACGATTGCGCTTATCGGTCTTTTTCAAATTAACGCCTCCATTCTTGTTAATGTGTAACGAATGTTACATAAAAAATTAAAATTAAAGTTGGATGTATCCGATTGTAAGGTGGAAATTTTGTAAAAAAGAACTACAATAGAGAGTAGTTAAAATTTGAACGTTAGAAAAAGGAATCTAGTTTACTATGAGGAATAATAGAGTAGATAGATTATAAGATATTTAAAAACTAAAAGATATAGAATAGAATGGAAAAGTATAAAGTGAAACTAGATAAAAGAGGGTTCCCATATGTTTAAGAAATGGTTAATCGCTTTCTTTGTTTTTGCTATTTTTTGTGGGAGTGTCGCTGCACTCATACATGCAAATAAAGAAAAGAAATACAGTTTGAAGGCATTTTCAAATTTTGAGGATAAAGTTGGAAATGTTCAACCGAAAGTTGATGCGAATCAGCAAAAACGTTATGATATTGCAGCAACGAAACTCGATCAATATTTAAAAGATAAAGGATTTAACGGGACGGTTCTCGTAACGGATAAAAATAATGTGGTTTTACGAAAAGGCTACGGGTATGCGAATGTAAAAGATAAAGTTTTAACAACGCCAAGAACAAAATATCGCATCGGTTCCATAACGAAAACAGTAGTTGCAATATCTATATTACAGCTAAGAGAAAAAGGGAAATTGAATATTGAAGACAATGTAAATAAGTATATTCCATCGTTTCCAGCAGATAAAAACATTACGTTACGAAATTTGTTAACACATACGTCCGGGTTACCAGATCAGGGACAAGGTAGTGTTGATGCGGCATCACGTTTAAAGTTAGTAACGTGGATTGGAGCGCAAAAGTTGCAATTTCCTGCAGGGACAGGATGGAAATATACAGATTATAATTATATGGTACTTGCGTATATTGTAGAAAAGATATCGAATAAATCGCTTGCTGAATATGTGAAAGAAAACATTTTTACTCCTGTTGAAATGAATGAATCTGGTATGGGTGCAACTCTCCCTGAAGATATTTTCTTAGCAGAAGGTTACACGAAAAAAGATAATGAGTTAATAGCTACACCCCGCTTAAAAATGAACTGGCTGTATGGTTGTGGTGAAATGTATACGACCGTTGAAGATATGAAAAGATTAGATGAGGCTATTATGGATGGAAAGCTGATTTCTAAACAAAGCTTATCAGATATGTTTACAGTATCACCTGCGAGAAAATATGGATTTAGCTTCTATATTTACCCAGATTATTATCATAACCATGGTGTATTAGCTGGCTGGAACACTTTTAATAATTTTAACTGGGATAAAAGAACGTTTGTAATATTATTCTCTAACGTACAAAATGGTATGAATGATACATTTAATCAAGAGTTTAGGAAATTAGCGAATGATTTAATAGAAGGAAAATAATTATTTGAAAATCGGTATTGATATAAAATTATCAATACCGATTTTTTTATTTAGTGAACAAGCATGTATGAGAGGGGATTAGTATTAGAATAAATTTATGAAGGAAGTTAAATGATATGGATGTTAAATATAGGAAGTGTATTTTGTGAATGTCATCTATTTGTATTGAAATTATGTGATTATCATGCGGAAGAATAATTGGTAATTTTTACATTGATGAAAAAGCTTGAGCTTCACACTATGTTAAGCCTTACAGTATTGTAGACATGAACAGGAGGTTGAAAAATGAAAAAAATAGTAAAGTTTTGTTTAATAGCTACATTATCTACAACGATTATTAGTGGATGTTCTTTTGAAGGGAATAATGAAAATGCCAAAGGGAAAGAGAAAGAGGATAAAAAAGTAGAGGTACAGAAAAACGCTGGAAAATATACGATGCCGGATGAAAAAGATAAACATGAAGGTACATGGCTACAATGGCCTCATGAATACACATATGGTCAAGAGTATAAACAAGAAGTTGAACCTATTTGGATTAAGATGGCAAGTGCTTTAACTGAGGGTGAAAAAGTCCACATTGTTGCATATGATGAGGAAGAGAAAGAGCGAATCAATAAGCTTTTAATAGATAAGGGGCTGAATATGGATAAAGTTGATTTCTTTATCGCTCCTACTGATGATGTGTGGGCAAGAGATAGTGGACCGATTTTTGTTTATGACAATAATAAAAATCTAAAAATATTAGATCCAGCATTTAATGGTTGGGGAAAGAAAACTCCATATAAAAATGATGCCCGTATACGTGAGAATGTTAGTAAACAATTAGGGATTGAAAGAATTGATTGGGGGAAATTTGTCCTTGAAGGTGGCGCAATTGAATTAGACAGCAATGGGACTGCTTTATTAACTCGAAGCGCAGTAACGAATAAAAATAGAAATCCTGATTTATCAGAAGCGGAAATTGAAAAATATATAAGTGACCTTGGGGTGACAAACTTTATTTGGTTAGATGGAGTGCCTAATTTAGATATTACTGATTTTCATATTGATGGATTTGCTAAATTCCATGATAAATCTACAATCGTAACGATGGCAGAAGATGACTTGGCTGAATGGGGCTTGTCAAACAAAGATATGGATAAATTGTTAGATGCAAAAAATGCTTCAGGACAGAAATATAAGTACGAATACTTACCGCTTAGTAAAGATAAAGTTACTTTAGAAGGTGGAAAAACTCTAGATTATAAGGGGTCGTATATCAATTATTATGTTGGGAATACAGTTGTATTGGTTCCTAACTATAATGATCCAAATGACAAAATCGCAAACGATACGATTCAGAAATTATACCCGGATCGTAAAGTAGTGGGAATTGATGTGAGAGAGCTTTATAAAAATGGCGGAATGATCCATTGTGTGACACAGCAACAACCGATTCAATTGAAGTAATCGATTATAGTTTCGTTATGTTGCTTTATAGACAAAATAGGTGAAATGCTATCTTTACTTATTTTGTCTTGTTTTAACATCTGTAACAAGAACGGAATGTATAATTTTAATGTAACGATAATTGAATAAAAGTATATTGTCATTATTGGTTTATATGGAAAAGGAGAAAAATGTTTGTGGTAAAGAATTTTAAAAAAGTATTTTCGTTTTTCCCTATCGTTCTACAGTACATTATAAATGTAGCTTTAATCTGTTTGGGAATTGTTTTAAGTGTGTTTCTTATGAAAGAAGTCATTCAATTTATACAAGAACTTAAATTAAATAGTGAGGAATCTATTTATCATTTAATTGATAGCATTGTCGTATTTTTTTTATATTTTGAATTCATCGTAATGATTATAAAGTATTTTCAAATGAACTTTCATTTTCCATTACGTTATTTTATATATATAGGTATTACGGCTATTGTTCGTCTAATTATTATAGACCATGATAGTCCAATGGATTCATTGATATATGCTTGCGCGATTCTTGTATTAATTAGTGCTTTATTCATTGCAAATTCTAAAATAATGCGTCGTGATTTAGAAGAGTGAACGTTTGTTGTTTAAATCAAAAAAGATGTTTTATCTTTTGGTAAAAAGGAGTAACAGTATTGAAAGAAATAATCTTAACCAGTTTTATAATAATAGGGTTTATGATTCTACTATTTAATTGTATACTTTCATAATTTAAAAGAATAAAAGGTTAATAAGGAAAGAGGTTTTTGTAAATATGGTTCATTACAATAATCAAAATAATTTACATCAAATATTTACATTAAAGGGAACAGTTATAAGAGATATTTTCCCGCAAATTTTATTATATATATGTATTTCAACGATAGTAACTGTGATTAATTATTATTATGTAGAAATAAAAATTAATCAAACTCCTTGGGTAATTGTTGGAGGAGCTTTAGGTCTACTGTTAGTTTTTCGTACTAACACTGCCTATGATAGGTATTGGGAAGGTAGAAAGTTATTTGGCACGGTTGGTGCTTGTACTAGAAATTTGGCAGTTAGTTTTTTATGTTATTGGGAGTCTGAAGGGAAAAAGACGGATCAGGAAAAATTGAAATTTTTACATTTGTTAATTGCTTTTCCAAAGATAGCGAAAGGACATTTGAGAGACGAAAAAGATTTATCCGAAATAAAAGCATTGTTTGATATTTGTTCTGAGAAGGAAAAAGAAATGTTGGCTGAGTCTATTCATTTACCGATTAGTATAGTTTTTATGTTAAAAACTATACTATCAAAAGGTTTGAAAACGGGTCAAATTCACCCAAATGCAATAATTAATATGGAAGCTGATTTGAATACTCTGCTTACGGCTGTGGGTGGATGTGATCGGATCAAAACAACGCCTATTCCTTTTGCATATTTTGCTCATATTAAAATTTTACTGCTCATATTTTGCGGGACTTTATCGATTGGTCTTGTTGATAGTCTTGGATGGTTTACAGTACTTGCAACTACGTTTATAAGTTTTGCATTTATAGGGATTGAAGCAATAGGAGTTGAAATTGAGGATCCATTTGGTCAAGATCCAAACGATCTGCCGCTAGAAGGGATTTGCAATGGTGTAGAAACGCATTTAGTGAATTTATATAATCAAAACGCTCTATTAGAAGTAATGGATTTGAATCTTGATAAAAAAATCATCTAATCCTTCATTGTGTACGACGATTAAAATTTAAAAATCTTGTCAAGAGTCAGTTTACGGCTTAACGACGTCTTTATATTTTTTATATAAATATATAATATTTCTCCGTGCTATAATCCATTCATGAAATGTGCACGTTTCAAAAATTGTAATGAAAAGAGAAATGAATTGGGGAATAGTTGGCTTATTGAAAACAGTTATTCAATCATTATTAAAAAGCGAGGTAAGTAATATGGAACAAAAACATAGTGGCATTATTTTTACTGCAATACCAGATGAATCGAATGAATATTATCGACCATTTTATGAAGACATTATTTATTTTAATGAATACTTAAATGAAAATAAAGCATTTACCGATCAACTTATATCTTTATCTGTTGAAGAGCAAGACTTTCATACAAACTTTTTTGAGTATGATGATATTTGGCTAAGAGATGTTGCACCAGTTGTAACAAATCATCTAGTTAAATTCAAATATCAACCGAATTACTTACCGAAAGATCAAGGACGATATTTAGATCAACAATTTAATAAATGGCTGAAAAAGAACGATTTTGAATATGTGACATCTCCATTGATATTAGACGGTGGAAATCTTATTTGGAATAAAAAAGATACCGTTATATTAACGGAACGCATATTTGATGATAATTATGATTGGACGGAAGAAGAAATTATAGAGCAACTGGAATGGGATTTAGATGTGAGTCGGGTTATTATTATTCCTGCTGAAGAGGGAGATGTACTTGCACACGCAGACGGGATGGTTAAATTTATTGATGAACATACAATGTTTATTAGTGATTTTTTAGGGGATCATGAATTTAGATATAAGGTTCAAGAGATTATTCAAGAGCAAATGCCAGAGGCTGAATTTATAGTTGTTCCTTCGTCATATACAGAGAAGGGTCAATACGATGAAGAGATAGCGTCAGCAAAAGGTTTATATATAAATATGTTAGAAACATGTGATACGCTTTACGTTCCTAAGTTTGGATTAGCTAAAGATGAGGAAGTTTTAAGATATATTCAACAGCATACTGAGAAACAAGTTATTCAAAGTCATGTAGGAGAAATATCGACAATGGGAGGCGCGATGAATTGTTTAACGTGGTATTGTCCTAGTCATTTGTTACCTTCAAAAATGAAAAGGCTGAACGATCAGAATGAAGGTTCTTCAATCAGAAAAATATTTGATTGGTTTTAATAAATAAGCTTATATATAAGAGAATGTATTCAAGGGGTATTTATATGTATACAATTACTGAGTTTTCGCGGATTTGTAAAATGAGTACACGGATGCTAAGGCATTATGATAAAGAGGAAATATTGAAACCAGCATATGTGAATCCGGTAAATGGATATAGATATTATGAGCAAGGGCAGCTTGAAATAGCGCTGAAAATTAAAAAGCTAAGGGAGTATAAGTTTCCTTTACCGAAAATCAAAATAATTCTTCAATCATCAGATCAAGATTCATTTATTAAACATATGCAATCACAAATTATAGAGTTGTCTCATGAGGTGAAACAAAATTTACAGGTTATTTCAGAAATGAATGAAATGGTAAATATGAATCATGGTCTAAATATTGCTCGCCATAGAAGTTACGATATATTAATTGGAATGAGAAATGAAATGACGGTAATTACTCAAAGACTACAAATAGATATAGATGATATGGATGATTATTTTTATGACTTATATGAAAAAGTACAAAAGCATAACTTACAAATGGTCGGTTCGCCCTCTACGGTCTTTTATGATGAAGAGTATATTCCAAATGAAAGTGATGTTGAATTAAGGATTCCGGTCATGCATGGGAACAATAAAGATGTAGTACAAGAATATGAAATAAAAAAATTAAATCCACATCAAATCGTTACTACTATGCATTATGGAAGTTATGACTATATAGGCTACGCTTATATTGCGTTAGAAAAATGGATTAATAGATGGTTCACCATATGAGGTCTACATAAAGGGACCTGAATGTGATTGTTTAGTAGAGGAGTATGTGACACAAATTTGTTTTTTAGTTATGAAAATAGACTGAGAATAAGGATTGACATTAACATTATGTCAATCCTTATTCTATTTATGTAAGTAATTCATCATAATAAAAAGGAGAAAGAATATGAAAAGAACAATCATGATTATTTGTCTGATTCTAAGTATGACATGGTTTTCAGCGTGTACTCCTGGAGTAGGAGAAGGTGAGAATGGTAGCTTCGTTCTACCAAATCAGTTGCCAAAAAATGTAGTGTTTAAAAATGGTACAATCTATACTTCAAATGACAAGCAAGACATTGTAGAGGCTGTAGCCGTTAAAGAAGGGAAAATTATATTTGTTGGTTCAAACAAAGATGTAGAAGGATTTATAAATGAAGATACGAAAGTGGTGGATTTACAAGGACGTTTTATTCTTCCTGGTTTTGTGGACAATCACAATCATATATTTGAGGCGAAATCACCAGCAGCAGGGAATTGTAGTGTTTCACCGGATGCTGCGCTGCAAGAACAACGCTCGTATTTAAAGGCTTGTAAAAAAGATGTGAAAGATGGCGAATGGATAAGCGGAACAGGATTTAGTTTGGAAGAGCTGTTAAAAGATATGGACGAAAAATCAGAACAACAAACGCCATTACAAGTTCTTGATGAGTTATTTCCTAATAACCCTGTATTAATTATGGAAAGAACTTCTCATTCTGTATGGGTTAACTCAAAAGCATTGGAAGTAGCGGGAATAAATAAAGAGACGAAAGATCCGCAAGGCGGAAGAATCATCCGGGATCCAGAAACAGGAGAACCTTTCGGGCTTCTGTATGATACAGCAGGGGATATCGTGATGGAAAAAGCATGGAATTCCCAGCCCAATCTCTTTGAAAAAAATTATGAAGGTTTGTTAGACGGTTTAGATGAGGTTGCGAAGAATGGTATTACTACAGTCGGCGATGGACGTCTTTATTGGAAACGAGGCTGGTTAGATGTTTGGAATAAAGTTAATGATGAGAAAAAGTTAACGTCGCGAGTAGTACTTCGTCCGTGGGTATATCCGAACTTAAATGAAGCAGAGCAAATGGAGTATTTCAAAAAAATTAAGCGTGATGATGTATCATCTAGAATGCTTATTAATCAAGTGAAGATGTATAGTGATGGAATTAGCATTAACAGCACAGCTAAAATACTAGAAAAATATAAATTTGAGTGGTTTAAAGGAACACCGTACGGTTTGAACTATATTCCAGAAGAAAAAATGAAGTGGTGGTTGAGTGAACTCAATAAAATTGGTTACGGTGCACTAATCCACACAATTGGAGATGGCGGAGTAAGAGAAAGTTTAAATGCAATTGAAGCAGCGAAAAAAGAAGGGGCGAATCAACCTTATACGCTTACACATGTGGAAATGGTAGAAGATAGTGATATAAATCGTTTTGCTAAGTTAGGTATTAGTGCTGATTTCCAAGTAGGCCATGATTTTGCAGAAGATCCTAAACAAAGCTGGGCAAGTGCGTATTTTTCAAATCAACAGATGAAACGAATTATGCCGTTAGGACGCATTTGGAAAACAGGAGCAAACGTATCACTTAGTAGTGATTGGGATGTAAATGAACTAAATCCACTTGTGACGATTTCGAATGCACTAAGTATTGATGAAAAGGGCTTGTCTGATGTATACGCAGCTATTGATGCATATACAATTAAGCCCGCCAAAGCATTAGGTCTTGATAATATTACTGGTTCAATTGAAGTAGGTAAATCAGCCGATATGGTATTACTAAATGAAGATATTACTAAAATGAGTGCCGATAAGATTCCGAATGCGAAAGTTTTAGTGACGGTTTTACAAGGAGAAGTAGTGTATCACAAGGGAAAATAAAGAATCAGTTTATGAAGTAGTTAATATATTTCTGTTGACCTTAACACGATGTCAAAGTTTAGACTGAACTTACATTCGAAGAAGGGGTGAACATGTATGAGAAATATGGGAAATAGTTTATATTATATGCCTGCTGAGTGGGAAAAACATGAGGGAACATGGCTCCAATGGCCTCATGATAAGGCTCATAGAGGCGAAGGTTACAGATCTAAGCTAGATGATATTTGGGTAACGATGGCAAAGGAGCTTCATTACGGAGAGAATGTGCATATTGTTGTATTTGATGAGGAAGAAAAAGTACATGTACAATCGAAGTTAATTGAAGCGAATGTAGATATGGATAAAATTGATTTTTTAATTGAAGAAACGGATGATGTTTGGATAAGAGATAATGGACCGATCTTTGTAAAAGATAAGGAAGGCAATCTCTGTTTAGCACACTGGGTATTTAATGGTTGGGGGGATAAATATCCGTATGAAAATGATGCTGTTATTCCGGGAAAAATAAGTGAAATGTATAGCATTCCAAAAGTTAAATCTAGTGTCTGTATAGAAGGTGGAGGAATAGAGATAAATGGAAATGGCACCTTAATGGCGGCAAAAACTTCTATTATAAATGAAAATCGAAATCCTACACTAAATCAGGAAGAGATTGAAATAGAGTTAACGAAGTATTTGGGAGTAACGAATTTTATATGGATAACTGGTATTCGCGGAGAGGATAATTATGATGAAGATACAGATTACCATATTGATGGGGCAGCGCGTTTTGTAAATGAAAATACAATTCTTTATGAATATGATCCTTTTGGGGAAGGAGAGTCGTACCTTTTGGAGGCGCAGGAAAAGCATTATCAAGAATTGCGACAAGCGAGAAATATAGATGGAAATCCATTTCAGCTCATACCAGTACCGGTGACAAGAAAAGTGGTAAAAGAGGCAGACTGTAAAGGTTCGTATTTGAACTTTTATATTGGAAATGAAGTTGTATTGGTTCCTATATACGGTGATGAACATGATAAGTTAGGACTTCAAATCATTGAAGGGCAGTTTCCAGGAAGAAGAATTGTCGGTGTTTATGTAAATGAACTGTATGCGTATGGTGGTATGATTCATTGTGTGACGCAGCAACAAGTGAATAAATGAAATGTATATTTTATATGAAAAAGCATGCAGATTCTATAATCTGCATGCTTTTTTCTATAATGCTGAAAACTCTTCAACAAGTTGGGTGAATCGATTTAATGCACTTTCAATCGGTTCTGGTGTAGTTAAATCAACGCCAGCTTTTTTCAGTAGGTTTAATGGATAGTCAGAACTTCCGCCTTTAAGGAATTCAATATAGTTTTTCTGAGCATTTGGATCACCGCTTAATAATTTATCGGCGATTTGAATGGCAGAAGCGAATCCAGTTGCGTATTTGTATACGTAAAATGGACGGTAGAAATGAGGGATTCTAGACCAGCCATATTTTACTTCTTCGTCAAATACGAGGGAGTCGCCATTATATTCTCTAAATAAGTTTTCGTAAATTTCACTAAAGACTTTGGCATTTAATGGTTTACCTTGTTCGGCCATTTCATGTGTGATTTTTTCAAATTCTGCAAACATGATTTGTGTAAAGAAAGTACCTTTAAAGCTATCGATAAAGTAGTTAATTAAATGATTACGTACGTTCGTTTCTTTTGCTTCTTTTAATAAATAATGAATTAATAACACTTCATTTACTGTAGAAGCGACTTCTGCAACAAAAATGGAATAGTGTGCAGAAATTCTTGGTTGGTATCCGTGTGAGTAATGCGTATGCATACCGTGCCCGCATTCATGAGTAAGGGTGAAAAGGCTATTTAAATCATCATGATGATTTAAAAGAATGAAAGGATGAACACCGTATACACCAAAGTTATAAGCGCCAGAACGTTTTCCTGGTGTTTCTCTCACGTCTATATAGCGTTTATCTTTAAAGTTTTTTAATGTTTCGATATATTCTTTACCTAAAGGAGCTAGTGACGCGATCATTATATCAAACGCTTCGTCGTATGGAATGTCTTGTTTTACACCTTTTACTAAATCAACACTCAAGTCGTATTGTCGTAGTTCATCTACATTTAATTTTTCTTTTCTAAGTTCATTATACGTATGTAATGATTGAATGTTTTTTTTCGTTGTCTCAATTAAATTTTCATATACTTCTTTCGGAACCATGTCGCCAAATAATGATTTTTCTAAAGCTGATGGATATTTTCGTAGCTTTGAGACAGTAACATTGTTTTTAATAGCTGCGGACAAAGTAGAAGCGATAGAATTCTTTAATTGAACGTATGGTTTGTAATAAGCTTTATAGGCTTCTTCACGTTTCTCACGATTCTCATCTTCTATTAGCTTTGAATACATTCCACGTGTTAAGTTTACTTTTTCTCCATCATCAGTAGTCACTTCACCAAAAATTATATCTGCATTATTTAACATGCCAAATGTATGCTGCGGGGAGGAGAGTGCTTCACCCATTTGTGATAAAATCTCTTCTTGGTCTTTATTCAAAACGTGTTTTTTATAACGGTATAGCTCAAATAAGTCTTCTTTGTAATAGTGTAAGCCTTCGGTTTCTTCTATGTAAGAATGTAATGTGTTTTCATCTACACTAAGTAAGAATGGGGAAAAGAAAGATTTAGCCGCACTTACTTTCACGTGTAATTGTGATACTTTATCGACAAGGGATTGAGCGTCAGTATCGCGTGTATCAAGATCGGATTGTAATCGTGCATAAGCGAACATTAAAGATATTATGCTAGATATTTCTTCACTCTTTGTTAAATAAGCTAATAAACTATTGCCATCGTGAATATTTCCATTAAACTTGTGTAATTCATTCGTTAATACTTCAATTTTATGAAAATCGCTTTCCCAATCTTCAATTGTATGGTAAATATCCGTTAAATCCCATTTTTCTTTATCAGTTACTTGTAGTCGATCTTTAAGTTCAGTCATAATCATTTCCTTTCTAAATATGTAGTTATATTCCTATATAACTATGAAATACAACAAATTGCAAAAAATCCCTGCTGGAAAATAAAAAGCCTTGCCGAGAATGGCGAGGCTTTAAAAGTTATAATGTAATGCCGAACGTTGAATGAAGGAGGTTTGTATATTGCTCTTTTGTAATTGTTTCTTTTGTTTTATTTCTATTTTTCGTTACTGTAAGGCTATCTTTTGTTAATGATGCGTGCCCGTCATGAGTAAGTTTTACAACAAGAGGTACTTTGTTAAATGGTGAACCTTCATGTTCAACAATAATTTTTTGTGCTGCATTTGCTTTCGTTTCATCCACTTCTTCCAAGTAAAATGCATAACCTACTGTCCAATCATCAGTAGAAGATTGATCTAGAAACTCATTGCTTTTACGCATTTCTAAAATATAATTACCTTTTTCAGTCGTTTCTTTACGAATACGATAGTCGCCTGTTACAGAATGAACGATCTCACCTGAGAAAGGAACAGGGGAAAGGGGTAAATATGATCCGAAACCTACTTCAATTAAGTAAAGTTCATTATGATGTTGTAAAACAGTTGCGATATGCCCTGAATCTACAGCCCATATAGAATTTGCAGCGTTATAAACTGTTCCTGAAACGAGATGGACATCGAATTTAGAGTCTTTAAGGAAGTAATACATAGCCGGATTCAATTCATAACAAAGGCCGCCACGGTTGTTTATTAAAATTTTTTCTTTTAGATTTTCTTTTGATATTTCTTTAAAGTTGTTTTCGAGAATATTTAAGTTTTCAAAAGGGACAGATTGTGACATTTCATACATAATGTGAGATAAATCTTCAAATGAAACTTTGTGTTTTTCTTCTATATTTAATCTTGCAAAAAATTGTTTTTGAAAGTCGGTCATAGAAATCCCTCCGTTATGCTTTTATAGATAAATTGTAAACAATTTTGAATCCGATGTGAATTTTAAACTATATGGGGTACTTGTGGAATAGTTGAATTCATATTTTGAAAAATAATGTGAGAGATTAAAAGATTGTTACTTTACTAACTGTAGAACGAATATTATAATAACTTTAATAAATTATGCAAACGTTTTCTTGAAAGGGATGGTGTAAATATGTTGAAAAGGATTACGGTAGTCTGTTTATTGTTTATTTTGCTTTTTCCTAATATATATGAGGGAAATAAGGCAGAAGCAGCAACAGTGAACAATGGAACATTAATGCAGTATTTTGAGTGGTACGCTCCGAATGATGGGAATCATTGGAATCGTTTGCGTTCCGATGCTGAAAGTTTAGCTCATAAAGGAATCACATCTGTATGGATACCACCTGCATATAAAGGGACTTCGCAAAATGATGTAGGGTATGGGGCCTATGATTTATATGATTTAGGGGAGTTCAATCAAAAAGGAACGGTGCGGACGAAATATGGGACAAAAGCACAGTTGAAATCTGCAATTGACGCTTTACATAAGCAAAACATCGACGTATACGGTGATGTAGTTATGAATCATAAAGGTGGGGCTGATTATACTGAAACCGTAACAGCTGTTGAGGTAGACCGTAACAATCGAAATATTGAAGTATCAGGTGATTATCAAATTAGTGCATGGACGGGGTTTAATTTTCCAGGGCGCGGAGATGCTTATTCTAATTTCAAATGGAAATGGTATCATTTTGACGGAACGGATTGGGATGAAGGAAGGAAATTAAATCGAATTTATAAATTTAGGGGTGTAGATAAAGCGTGGGATTGGGAAGTGTCTAGCGAAAATGGAAATTATGATTATTTGATGTATGCAGATCTTGATTTTGATCATCCTGATGTTGCGAATGAGATGAAAAATTGGGGAACATGGTATGCGAATGAATTAAATTTAGATGGCTTTCGTTTGGACGCTGTTAAACATATTGATCATGAATATTTACGCGATTGGGTAAATCATGCCAGACAGCAAACGGGGAAAGAAATGTTTACAGTAGCTGAATATTGGCAAAATGATGTTCAGGCTTTAAACAATTATTTAGCGAAAGTCAATTATAATCAATCTGTGTTTGATGCACCGCTTCATTACAATTTTCATTATGCTTCAACAGGAAATGGGAATTATGATATGAGAAATATTTTAAATGGAACAGTAATGAAAAATCACCCTGCACTCGCAGTTACTCTTGTTGAGAATCATGATTCTCAGCCTGGGCAGTCATTGGAATCTGTAGTAAGTCCGTGGTTTAAGCCGCTGGCATATGCATTTATTTTAACTCGTGCAGAGGGCTATCCTTCAGTTTTCTATGGTGATTACTATGGGACAAGCGGAAATAGTAGTTATGAAATTCCAGCGTTAAAAGATAAAATTGATCCAATTTTGACGGCACGAAAAAACTTTGCATATGGTACGCAGCGTGATTATTTAGACCATCCAGATGTGATTGGCTGGACAAGAGAAGGCGATGGTGTACATGCTAATTCTGGTTTAGCGACATTACTCTCGGACGGACCAGGAGGATCAAAGTGGATGGATGTTGGAAAGAATAACGCTGGGGAAGTATGGTACGATATTACGGGTAATCAAACAAATACTGTAACAATTAATAAGGACGGATGGGGGCAATTCCATGTAAGTGGAGGCTCAGTTTCCATATATGTTCAGCGGTAAATTGGTGATGAAAAGAAGAGGTAGACTGAAATATAAGTTTCCTCTTCTTTTTTACATTCTGCATAGTTATTAAAGTATGACACCTTTACTTCTTACAAAACATATAGTATGATGATTTCAATAAATTAGATTTCAATGAACATAAAATATAAATTAATGAGAGGTGCTTTTTGTGAGTGCGGTAGGTACTAAATAGGAAAAATTTAATGAAATAAATCGGATAAGACCAGGGGATTTTTATGTATATCATACCCCTAATTTTGTCATGCATTTATTTCGAAACCTATGAAGATACCTACAATACTTTATAAAGCGTGTAATAAGGGGATTGCCATCTGTTTTTATGGCTTATTTTCTCATATGTTATTATACATGCCTTGTAAATGTAAAAGCTGCGGTATCCCCGCAGCTTTTTTGTATATGTTTTTAATGTATAAACATGATAATTGAATAATGTAGAACTCATTGGAATCTAATGAGTAGGTATCTTCATTGATGATAAAAACCAATCATAGTGAGGAGAAACAAAATGAATACGATGACTTTTGAAAAGTTACAATATAACGAATTAATGGAAATAGTGAAATCTTATTGTGTAAGTGGATTAGGTAAGGAATTATTAAATAAATTAGAGCCGAGTACGAGTATAAAAGTAGTGAGAAATCGCTTAAATGAAACGACAGAAGCACGAGCTATAGTAGATGCAGAAGGGCATGTGCCTTTCTTCGGAATTTCTAATATCGCTAGTACAATTCAAAAATTAGAAAAAGGGATGATTTTAGATCCAGCAGAGTTAGTGAGTGTTTCAGATTTTTTACGTGGATGTAGAAAGATTAAAAAATTTATGTTAGATAAAGAATTTTTTGCACCAGTATTAGCTTCCTATGCAAATTCGATGACTGAATTTAAAAGTATTGAAGAGGAAATTAACTTTTCCATTAAAGGAAATAGCATTGATGCAGCGGCTAGTAAAGAGTTAAAACGAATTCGAAATAACATTGATTCTGTAGACGGAAAAATAAAAGAACGTTTAACGAAGTTTTTAAATAGTAGTGCAAATAAGAAGTATATTCAGGAATTCTTTATTAGTAAAAAGGATGATCGCTATACGATTCCGATTAAATCTTCCTATAAAAATCAAGTTGCTGGAAGTATTGTTGAAGCTTCTGCAAAAGGTTCTACTGTATTTATAGAACCGCATACGGTTACAAAGTTAAATGCGGAACTCGCGGGTTTGAAAGCAGAAGAAGCGATGGAAGAGTATCAAATTTTAGCGACTTTATCAGGAATGGTATTAGAAAATATTTATCATATAAAAATTAATATGGAACTAATTAGCCAATATGATATGGTATTTGCGAAAGCGAAGTTTAGTAAATCAATTGATGGAATAGAGCCGAAGTTAAATGATCATGGCTACATTCATTTAGTAAATTGTAAGCATCCGCTTTTAAGCGGAAAAGTAGTACCGTTACACTTTGAAATCGGTCAAAACTATCGTAGTTTAATTATTACAGGACCAAATGCAGGCGGGAAAACAATTGTATTAAAAACAATCGGATTGTTAACTTTAGCGACGATGTCAGGATTGCACATCGCTGGAGATAAAGAAACAGAAATTGCTATTTTCGAAAATATATTTGTAGACATTGGTGATAACCAAAGTATCGAAAATGCACTAAGTACATTTTCATCTCATATGAAAAATCTTTCTGAAATCATGAGGATGTCAAATAATAATACCTTACTGTTATTTGACGAAATAGGAAGCGGCACAGAACCAAATGAAGGTGCGGCTCTTGCGATATCTATTTTAGAAGAGTTTTATCTATCGGGATGTATTACAATTGCGAGTACGCATTACGGTGAAATAAAACGATTTTCAGAAATGCACGGTGATTTTATGAACGCAGCAATGCAATTTAATAGTGAGACATTGGAGCCACTTTATAAATTAGTGATCGGTAAATCTGGTGAAAGCAATGCACTTTGGATTGCAAATAAAATGAATGTAAAAGAACATGTACTGCAAAGAGCGAAAGAGTATATGGGAAATAAAGAATACGCTATAGAAAAAGTGAATGAAAGTAAAATTAGAAAACCGAAATTCGTGCAAGAAAAAAGAGAAAATGACTATGAATATAAAATTGGCGACCGTGTGAATTTGTTAGATCATAACGATTTCGGGATTGTATATAAGGAAAAAGATAATTTCTATAATGTTGTTGTATATTATAACGGTGAATTCGTTGAAGTGAATGTAAAACGTATTACTTTAGAGGTAGCGGCGAAAGAATTATACCCAGAAGGATATGATTTAAATACACTATTTGTCGATTATAAAGAAAGAAAAATGCAGCACGATATGGAGCGCGGATCGAAAAAAGCGCTTCGTAAAATCCAAAAAGAAATAAGAAAGAATAGAGGATAATATAGAATGGTAACGATTAGACAAGAACAACAAAATGATTGTAGTAAAACTGAAGAAGTTGTAAAACAAGCATTTTCAAATGAAGAATTTAGTGATAAAAGAGAACATGAACTTGTAAAACGTATTAGAAAATGTGATGCATTTATTCCAGAATTATCATTAGTTGCGGTTGATGAGAGAATAGTGGGGCACATTTTGTTATCAAAAATTACAATAGAACAGGATGGAACTTCTGTAAAATCATTAGCACTTGCACCAGTATCAGTTACTCCAAGCCATCAGAAAAAAGGAATTGGCAGAAAACTGATCGTAGCTGCTTTAGAAAAAGCGAAAGAACTAGGATATGAATCTGTTGTGGTATTAGGGCATCCAGAGTACTATCCGAAATTTGGATTTAAAAAAGCAAGTGATTGGAATATAAAAGCACCATTTGAAGTGCCAGATGAAGTGTTTATGGTGATTGAGTTAGGTGAGAACGCTCTGCAAGGTGTAGAAGGAATTGTACAGTATTCGAGTGCTTTTGCTGAGTAGGAGTATCGGTTAAGGAATAATCATAAAAGATGCTATCTTTTTGTAGGGATATACAGAAAGGTAGCTTTTTTATTAAGACGATTCACTTACGTATATTTTGCTCAATGAATAATTAAGGTGGTAAAATTGATATAGAAATGTAAAGGGAGAGAATATGATGAAGAATCGAGAAACAGATAGCAATGGGAATGTAGTTACGTTATATGTTACAAGACACGGAAAAACAATATTAAATACGAATCATCGCGCGCAAGGCTGGGCAGACTCCCCGTTAGTAGAAAAAGGTGTGGAAGTTGCCTCTAATTTAGGAACGGGATTAAAAGATGTTCATTTTATGAATGCATATAGTAGTGATAGCGGCCGAGCGATTGAAACTGCTAATTTAGTATTAAAATATAGTGAGCAATCAAAGTTAAAACTTGAGAAAAGAAAAAAATTACGAGAATTAAATTTTGGTATTTTTGAAGGTGAAAAACTTGAAAATATGTGGGATGTGGTTGGAAAAGCTGCGGGCGTTGCATCACCAGAAGAACTTATGAAGTTTTCTATTCAAGAAGTGATTAATCTTATTAGAGCAGCAGACCCTACGAAACAAGCGGAAGATTGGGAATTATTTTCTACTCGCATAAAAACAGAGATTGATAAAATTAGTGAAGAAGCTGCTAAAAATGGAGGTGGCAACGTTTTAGTTGTCGTTCATGGGCTTTTGATTACTGCCTTAATAGAAATGTTAGACAGTAGTAAAACAAAACTGGGAGTAGAGAATGCAAGTGTAACGAAAGTTGTATATCAAGATGGGGAATATACAGTAGAATCGGTTGGAGATATGAGTTATGTTGCAAAAGGGAAAGAAAGTGTGGAAATTTAACAGGGTGTATTACGATTCCTTTTAGATTTTCAAAATGGGGGAATAATGGATTTTCAAGATTTGATGGAATTTAAAGGATATATATATTTAAACAAATTGTTTGAACCTGAAGAAAATTTATTGAGGGTACTTATTGATAGGTGCAAAGTTAATAAAACTAAGGGACTTATGAAAATTAAAGATGAGGTTGAAATAGAAGCATCATCCATTGATGTTGATGACAATCTGCCAATTGTGCAATTGGATTTTGAATCGTATATTGCTTACTCCGTTACTAATGAATCGTTTACTGTAATGGATGACTACGAAATTTCAGAAGGTAGAATTTTTAGAGTTTACTCAAAATCAAGATATTTGGATTTTGTTAAAGCAGGAACAATTGCTGAATTTATATTTCCTGAAGAGCAGTTCGTTCACTATCAAATTCCTTGTTTGAACCATATCATCGACATTATTTCATATGATGAGCCGAAAATTACTGGAATAAAAAGAAACTAACAAAATTCCATACTAAAAGAGCATCGGAATCGATGCTCTTTTATATGCTTATCTTTTCTTTTTAAAGTGGAAAGATTACGGAATTAATAAAATCTTCCCAGTACTTTTACGGCTCTCTAATAATTCATGTGCAAGAGCACCATCTTGTAAAGCGAATGTAGTTGGACTCGCGATATTTAATTCTCCTGCAGTGATCCAATCAAATAATTGAGTAGAGCGTTGCTTACGTTCCTCATACGTAGTAAGAACGTTCCAAAGGTCTCCGCCAGTTAAAGTTTTTGAAGTATCCATAAGCATACGTGGATCTACAGGCGTTGGATTACCGCCAGCCATTCCGTAAAATACGACAGTACCACCAACTTTAGTCGCTTTAAAGCTTTCTTCTAATGTAGAACCTACGGATTCATACACAACATTTACGCCAGCGCCATTAGTCATTTCAAGTACATTCGTATGCCACGCTTCAGTATATAAAAATACGTGATCAGCACCAGCTAACGTAGCTACTTGTGCTTTTTCTTTTGATGATGTAAGACCGATTACTGTTCCGCCCAGTAGTTTAATCATTTGAACGAGAAGTTGACCAACGCCACCAGCTGCAGCGTGTACTAAAGCTATATCGCCTTGTTTTATTTGATAGCTATCTTTCGTTAAATAATGTGCTGTTAGACCTTGCAATAAGACAGAAGCGGCTGTTTCAAAAGAAATAGAGTCTGGAAGTGTAATTGCTTTTTCAGATGGAACCGCAACTAATTCTGCATTTGAGAATGGAACGTCAGCAAATGCAATTTGGTCTCCGGGATTGATAGTAGTAACGTTAGCTCCTACTTTTTCAACAATACCAGCGCCTTCATAACCTAATATATAAGGCGGGTTACCAGCGAGATGATAATCGCCGCGGCGTCTATAAATATCAGCGAAGTTTAATCCGATTGCTTGCATGCGAACAAGAACTTCATTTGGATTTATGATTGGATCATGTATTTCTTTATATTGTAGTACATCTGGACTTCCAAACTGTTCGAAACAAAGTGCTTTCATATGGAATACCTCCATTTTATTGTTTGTCGATGCTATTTATCATACAATACAAATATCAATAGAAAAAGAGGATTATTTCGATGAAATCAATCGGAAATACCGATTGAAAAGAGGGATGATAAATGGAGATAAAACAATTAATTACATTTAAAGTAGCAGCGGACACTTTGAACTTTACGCAAACTGCGAAGAAATTGAACTTTGCTCAATCGAGTGTAACGGCGCAAATTAAAACGTTAGAGGCTGAGCTCGGTACGCCATTATTTGAAAGATTAGGAAAACGTCTTTTCTTAACTGAAGCAGGCAGGAAGTTTCAACTATATGCTGATAAGATGATTGCACTCAGTAACGAAGCGAAAATGGCTGTGAAAGATGATGAGGAAATAGCGGGTACGTTAATAATCGGTGCACAAGAAAGTCAATGTACATATAGGCTTCCATCTATATTAAAGAAATTTAAAGCACAATTTCCCCAAATAAAGCTTATATTTAAACCTGCACATTCCAATAAAGATGCGAAGGAACAATTGATGGAGGGGAAAGTAGATCTTGTATTTATTTTGGACGAATGTAAAACAGAGGATGTTTTACATGTGGAGCCACTTATGAAAGAAGAATTAAAAGTAGTAGCTGCTCCTACGCATCGTTTACTTGAACAACCTTCCGTTTCTACAAAAGATTTAGAAAGCGAAACACTTTTACTAACAGAACTAGGTTGCTCGTATCGGACTTTATTTGAAGAGTTATTTCGTGCGGAAGATGTATACCCAGCAAATAAGATTGAATTTGTTAGTGTCGAGGCAATTAAACAATGTGTCATTGCGGATTTAGGTATAGCTGTGTTACCAGCGATAGTAGTAGAAAAAGATATACGAGAAGGAACGATAAAAGAGTTACATTTAGAAAATACAATCGCTCCGATTTATACGCAAATCGCTTGGCATAAAGATAAATGGATGACATCGCCACTGCAGCAATTTATTGAGGTAACGAGGGAATCTTTTAATTAACAGGTGTTATAGGTGAGGAAGTAATATAATAAACGATTAACTTATTTACGGAAAGAAAGAGCATGTTTTGAAAAATATTAATCAAAACGGGCTCTTTCTTTTTGTGTTTATCCCGCTATTTGTGGGCAGTAAGACTCCCACCTTAAAATTTGGCTGGAGCAAAGAAGTTAGGTGGGAGATCAACTGCCCGTAAACGCCCGATTGGTGAAGGTTAATAATCAGTGGAGGACGAACAAAGCCCTCACTGATTAAAGTTTCACTTTATTAAGTTCAGTTGCAGTAATTAACTAACTAAGGTCTGTGTCAGGAGGAGTGTATCCGAGGTGACGAGCCATTGATACAATTTGACCTTTATGATGAAATTCATGTGTTTCCGCATGAGTTAAAAGCCATAGAGGAGTTGTGCTCCAAGGTTCTTTTTGCCATTTCACTTCATTTGCTATATTTTCGAGCCAACGGTCATTGTATTCATCTAAAAAACGCATTACAACCTCATCGACTAACTTAAATCTAGCACGAGCTTTCTCGACATCTGCATGCTCAATTTCATAATCACTAGCGAATGAAAAATCTGCTCGTTTTTGCTTGAATGCGAATGATCCAAGCCAGTATCGGTAGCAATCAGCTACATGAATATGGGTTTTTAAAATGCTGCCACTTCCGAAATTAGGAACTGTGCTGTGCAATTTTTCTTGTGGGATTTCTTCTAAAAACGAAAATAGAGTTTCTCTTGTAGAGCTAATAAGATTATATTGCTGTTTTAAAACATGTAACATGCAACTACACTCCTCTTTTATTTACTAAACTATTTGTGTAGTAAGTAATTCTATATTTACGAGGGGTGAACCTTTTTATTATTTTTACTAAGCATATTAGATGTTTTTCTTAATTGTTTCTGATAGATTAAACAAGGTGAAACTTTAATAAGTTTAACATCCTTAGTTCATAATAAATTGTACATAAAAAAGGAGACGATAAAATGAATAGAATAATTGGTTTAAAACAATTTGAAATAACGCGTGGGGCATTACTTCAATTTATGGAAACGTTAGATGATAAAACTGCGGATACGCAGCCGGAGGGCTTTAACAATACAATTCGCTGGCATATCGGTCACGTGTTAACGGCGGCAGAAACTTTCATGTTTGGAAGAGAATTTAAACAATTACCAACTGAATATCCAGGTATGTTTGGGTATGGTTCAAGACCATCTAAATGGAAAACAGAAGGGCCATCATTAGAAGTGTTAACGGTTCAATTAAAAGAACAAGCGAAGCGCATTCAAGAAATTCCAGCAGAAGCATTTGAAAATAAACTTCCAGAGCCATTTTTAGGGTTGGAAACAGTTGGAGAGCTTTACGGTATGATGCTTTATCATGAAGCAGACCATATTGGGCAAATGAAGGCGATGGAACGTATTATTAAGGCTCTTTAGTTTTTGGTAATGTTAAATAATATATAGACAAAAAAGGGTAGATAATTTATTATCTATCCTTTTTTGTTGTTGAACTTCTTGAAGGATTAAGGATTATGAACGCTAATCATCGTGATGCTGATGAAGAAGGAAAGAAAACCAACCAATTAGGATAAAGAAACATCCTAAATTTTATGGTAGTTATTATTTTTTTTGTATTACTTAATAGAAAAATATTGAAAATAATACAGAAGAAAGTATAAGGTTGCAAAATCTGTATGAAATAGAGTATTCCTAAATATGGAATATACGTATAATAAAAGAGAGGAACTAGAAAATGGGGGAATACTATGATTACATTGGAACAAAAGTTGGAGCAATACACACATACATATGCACAGTTAAAGGGAGAACTAAAATGGAAAACGAGTGATTCTCGAACAGGTATGATGATTGCTGCTATGTATGCAGGTAGTGATAAACTGTTTGATCTCGGACGTTTTTTAGAAATTAGTAGTTATATTAAGAATCAGGTAGGGATGTTTTCATACTTAAAGTCTTATCATCGCTTTGTGGTGTCCGCAACATTAGATATTCACTTTACAGATTACAAGGAAGCTTTTCAGAGGTTTTTAGATTTATATGAACAATTGGTCGCTGGTGGCTTTAGCCGGAGTATATTTACTTATCTCGCAGCAGCTGTGCTTTTAACAGAAGAAAATGAACAGCATGGCACGCACATTCAGCGTTCGATGCAAGTATATAAACGGATGAAAGAGGATCATCTTTTTCTTACAGGTACAAATGATTATCCGCTCGCGGTTTTACTAGCAGGACAATCAGAGAATGTAGAAACACTTATGGACCGAGTCGAACGTCTTTATCAGAAACTAGCGAAAGCTGGTTTGCGTAAAGGGAATGATCTTCAGTTTTTAAGTCATATTCTTTCACTAAAGAAGGATGTCCGTGAAGAAATATTAGTTGCAAAATGCACAAACATATGGAAGTTGTTAAAACAAGAAAAGGTAAAAGTGAAACAGATGCATTATCCAGCTATCGGGCTACTAGCGTTACTTGAGGATGGAGAAAAAGAGATTCATTCTATTCGAGCATTCATTGAAAAATTGCAAGGGGAGAAATTTTTCCGTTGGCATACAGATACGAATATTCTTATTGCTATTCAACTGTTTGTAAGTCAGAAAGGTGAGGAGAGTAAAGCTACCAACACAGGTTTACAAACTATGATAGAAGTCCTCATACAAGCACAACAGGCAGCTATGATGGCAACGATTGCCGCTTCATCTGCAGCAACCTCTTCTGCTAGTACTAGTTCATAATGTGAAACTGCTTATGCTCTCGTAAATTATGATGAACCTATAATGCCTTTGATGAGGATGGTTTAAAAAAGGCCCATCACTCTCTAATGAGTGATGGGCTAACTGTTTTTACATAATCAGCATTATCTTTTCGACTGCTTCAAATGTTTGAGTTGTGTAACAATCATAATGCTAATAACAACGAGTAAAAACCATGAGCTAATTTTGCTAAGGTGAACGAGGCTCCATGTTTCCCGTTGATTTGGATATTGCCATGCTCCGAAGAAGGTAGCGATGTTTTCTGCAATCCAAATAAAGAATCCGATAAGGAAAAATGAGAGTACGAGCGGCATTTTATATGTAACGCCTCGTAATGAAAATTCCACAAATGTGCGAAAGAAAACAATGAATAAAATTAAAGTTAATACCCATCTAAAGTCATATAGAAAATGATGTGTAAAAAAATTAAAGTAAATCATTGCTCCTAGAGGTATTGCAAAAATAGCTTTCGGCCAATGATGCATTTGTAAATGCAATCTTCTCCACGCTTGGCATATGTAACTTGCGACACTCGCATACATAAAACCGCTGTAAAGCGGAACTCCGAAAACTTTTGAATACGCCTCTTCAGGATAACTCCATGAACCGAAATGTACTTTATATATTTCTAGTAAAAGGCCGATGAGGTGGAAGACAGTAATTACTTTTAGTTCATCTTTTGTTTCAAGACCTGTTTTGTACATAATCCACTGCATAAGAAGACATACGATGAGTATGAAATCATATCGGTACAGCCCTGGAATCGAAATGATTTTTGAAAGAGCAAGTGTTAAAAAAATAATGACAGGGAACAAACAGGATAATGCTTGTTCATAAGTAAAATAGAGTAGTTGTTTTACATAAAACATGTTTTCACCTTCAGGACTATTATTTGAAAAATCAAAATAATAACTTAGTATACTACAAATTTGAAAATAAAACAGTACGTCATTTTGCATGTATTTGGAAGTTTTAGAAGGGAATTGTAATAAGTATTTTGATAGTTTAACAAAGTAAAAAAATAGTTTGCTATTTAAAAAAAGTGGGGATATAATATCTAAATGAAAATGATAATTATTTTCAATAATGATTATAAATAAAAAATAATTATAAAAAAGAACTGAATATAAAGGATGAAATGAAACATGTTACATAAGTCTACTGTACATGCTGGCAATAATCGCTGGATACATATTAAGTTCATATGTTTCATGAGCTTAACAATTATATGTTTAATTGGAGCTATATTTTTAGCCGTTGCATTTGGTGCAAAGGATATCCATTTGCAAACTGTGTGGGCAGCGGTTTTTGATTATAATCCGAAATTAACACAGCATCAAATTATTTATGAATTAAGGCTCCCAAGGGTAATTGGCGCAGCAGTTGTAGGAGCTGCTTTTGCAGTCGCTGGAGCTGTTATGCAAGGGGTAACACGAAATCCTTTAGCTGATGCAGGTGTACTCGGAATAAATGCAGGTGCGATGTTTGTAGTAGCACTTAGTTTTGCTTTTTTCCCGCATATGCCGTATTCCTATTTAATGATTGTCTCCTTTATTGGAGCAGTTTTAAGTACAGTACTCATTTTTATTATTGGATCAGCAACATCAGGCGGGCTAACGCCGATGAGGTTAACGATTGCAGGGGCAGTTATGGCCGCGCTTTTACATTCGTTAAGTTCAGGTGTCGCGATTTATTATGACTTAAGCCAAGATTTAGCGTTTTGGTATGCTGGTGGTGTTGCGGGGGTTAAGTGGGAACACTTGAAATTTTTAGTGCCTATTATTCTCATAACAATTGTTTTTGCGACAGCGCTAGGGCGATCTATTTCACTCATATCCATGGGGGATGATGTCGCTACAAATTTAGGTGTAAAAACGAACCGAACGAGAATACTCGGGATGATTATGGTAGTGATTCTAGCAGGTGTTTCTGTTTCAGCTGTTGGTTCCATTGGATTTGTAGGATTGGTCATCCCGCACATTGCTAGAAAATTAGTAGGTGTTAATTATCAACTTATTATTCCTATGTCAGCATTATTAGGAGCTATTTTATTAGTTTTAGCTGATTTAGGAGCAAGAACAGTAAATCCTCCTAAAGAACTTGCGATAGGAATTATGGTAGCTCTTGTTGGAGTTCCGTTCTTCCTTTATATAGCACGTAAAGTTGGGAGGGAGTTATAAGTGAAGGATCTTTTTAGCACGGATAAAAAGAGAGCTATTACTGTAACTACAATTTTCGGATGTATAAGTATCGCTGTAATTTTGATTAGCTTAAATACGGGAACGCTGAGCATCGCACCGCTCAAAGTAATTCAAACGCTTTTTGGCTATGGTGATTTTGAGAGTGCAACCGTGCTATACGATTATCGTATGCCAAGAATTATAATCACAATGTTAGCAGGTATTGGCCTTGGGGTTTCCGGTGCGATTTTGCAAGGATTATCTCGTAATGCACTCGCAGATCCGGGGATTCTTGGATTGCATTCAGGTGCATCTTTCGGGATTATTGTATTCGTTACTCTCTTTCATTCTATTAACGAGAGTGCATCGATTTTAATACCGTTATTTACATTTGGCGGAGGAGTGTTAGCTGCATTTCTTATTGTTTTGCTTGCGAGTGATCGGTCAAAAGGTTTACTTCCCATTAGACTTATTCTTGTTGGTATTGCAGTTTCAGCTGGTTTTAGTGCACTTTCGTTATTTTTCTCGCTCAAGTTAAATGATGAGACGTATACATTCGCTTCTAGGTGGTTAGTTGGTAACGTGTGGGGAAGAGATTGGATTCATGTCCTAGCGTTATTACCTTGGATTTTGATACTAACTCCGTACGCATGGCTGAAATCCAAAACGTTAAATGCACTGTCACTAGGTGATAGTGTAGCAGCAGGACTTGGTGTATCTGTTCAAAAAGAACGGTTACTGCTTTTAGCTACAGCGGTAGGATTGTCTTGTGCAAGTGTATCAATGGCAGGTGGAATTGGCTTTATCGGCTTAGTTTCTCCGCATATCGCAAGAAAGTTAGTAGGTAGTACATATCAACATTTCCTTCCGTTAGCTGGCATAATTGGAATGATTATTTTAGTACTCGCGGATACGATAGGGCGATCTTTATTTGAGCCAAACTCTATTCCAGCTGGCGTAGTAGTAGCGGCTTTAGGTGCGCCATATTTTCTTTATTTACTTACAAAAACAAAATAAATACTTCAAAGAGGAGAACATATGAAAAAGAAACTTACTATTTTATTTAGCATTATGTTTATTTTAGTATTATCAGCATGTGGTCAAACGAAATCTAGTGAAGAGGCAACTAAAAAAACTGAAAAAAGTAATGATCCAAAAATTGCTTCTATGTCTATTCATTTAACGAATAACTTACTTGCATTAGGAATTACACCGGTAGGTTCTGTAATTGGTGGAGATTTAAAAGATTTCTTACCTCACGTGAAAGAACAGTTGAAAGATACGAAGAAACTGGGCGTTGTAACAGATCCGAATATGGAAGCATTACTACAATTAAAGCCATCTGAAATTTATGTGGATGAAAAATATGCTGGCAAAGATTTAGCGAAATACGAAAAAATTGCAAAAACACATACTTTTAATTTAGATGAAGGTACGTGGAGAGATCATTTAAAAGAAGTAGGTAAACTTGTAAACCGTGAGAAAGAAGCAGATAAATATATTCAAGACTATGAAGAACAATCAAAACGAGTAAAAAGTTTAATAGATAAAGAGTTAGGTAATAACGAAAAAGTAATGGCAATTCGCGTTACTGCAAAAGAATTACGTGTATTTAGTACGAAAAGACCGATGGGACCAATTCTATTCCAAGACTTAGGATTACAACCTGCAAATGGTGTAGAGAAAATTGATGGAAACCGTCCTTTCGAAGTAATTTCACAAGAAGTATTACCTGACTTTGATGCGGATGCTATTTTCGTTGTCGTAAACAGAGACGATAAAGCAAAAGCAGCATTTAAACAACTGCAAGAAACACCAATTTGGAAAGACTTAAAAGCTGTTAAAGGTAAGCACGTATACATTATTAATGATCAACCATGGCTTGACTATTCTGCTTTAGGTAACAAAATGGCAATGGATGAAGCAGAGAAAATGTTTACGAAATAATACAGTTTTGCTATTAGGAAAGGCCCTCTAAATTTGGAGGGTCTTTTTATTGTTGTTATTGTTAGAATAAATGAAAAATTATACAATGAAGTTAATTCAATGCAAGGGAGATGTGCCAATGTCAGCGCTTATTGTAAGTATCCCGTTAAAAAAACAGTTTATGGAACAAGGGGATAAATAGGCTAGAATTATTGTCCCCGCTATTTAAAAAAGGGGGAGTTTTAGATGACGATGAATCTTTTTCAAAATAAAACTATTAAATTATCAGCTATTAGAGAAGCAGATGCTGAAGTAATGGCTATGTGGCAAGAGGATAGTGAGTACTTAAGAAATGTAGATACAGACTTGGCATTCCCGCAATCGTTACATGAAATAGCGAGTGATGGGCTATTAAAGGGACAGAGATCGAATAGTGTTTCTTTCATGTTAAGAACAGTTCAAGATGATCGCTTAATTGGGTTTGTTGCAATTCACGGCATAGAGTGGAATAACAGAACAGGTCTATTAGCAATTGATATAGGAGAGGCAAATGATAGAGGAAAAGGGTTTGGGAGAGAAGCAGTGCATCTTATTTTAAAGTATGCGTTCTATGAAATGAATCTACACCGCGTCGGTCTCGATGTTATTTCTTATAATAAAGCAGCCATTGTACTGTATAAAAAGATGGGATTTCAGATGGAAGGATGTATGAGGGAAGCAGTTCAAAGAGATGGAAAGTGTTTTGATCGTATGATTATGGGGATATTGCGTGATGAATGGATAGAGCTGCAGAACTAGCAAAAACATACAGAATAATTGTGTAGTGTAGAGTGGAAAGTTGTAATATTTGGGTAATTATGAGCGGAGGAGTGTACTAATGGAAGGTTTATCTTCATTAAGAGAGTGTTTATATCAGCTAGAGGAACGATTACTTAAACCAGGGGTTCGCACATCTCAAAAGGAGCTTAAAAAGATACTTGCCGCTGATTTTTTTGAGTTTGGGAGTTCTGGTAAAGTTTTATATAAAAATGAGGATATCGATAAAAATGGAATTGGTGTGGTAAAAATGACTTTGAGTGATTTTGAAGTACATCCATTATCCAAAGATGTAGCATTAACTACTTATCAAATATTCAATGAAATGAATAATCAACACTCGTTACGTAGTTCGATATGGAAATTTAGAGAAGGAAGATGGCAAATGTATTTTCATCAAGGTACACCTGCTAAATTTTAGTGAAGCTTTTTGTATGAAAAAGAAACTATAAAGAATAGAATTGTTGAATATATTAGTCCTATATATATATAAAGAACTAATGAAAGTTGTCTTTCTAAAATATCTAAATTTGTTCTTAAAAGGGTCTTGTTAATAAAGGTACATTCCATATTATATATGTAGTATGCAGGAGATATAACGATAATTGGCGAAAATTTACAGTGAACTGATTGAATTTATAAGGAGTTATGCGAGATGAACTTAGAAAAAAGTAAGCCAGTAAATGAAGAGGTCGCTGAATTAAAAGAACTAATTAAAGAACTACACGGAAGTGTACATCAACTTCAAAGTGAAGTGCAGCAACTAAGGCACGAAAGACCAGTTGTTGAAGTGAGAAAAGGTGTTCAACTATCACCAACAATCATCGGACAAATTGGTGGTATGATTTTAGGTGGATTAGCAATTATAGGTATATTTTGGTGATGAAAAAAGGTTTGTAGCATAGTGCTGCAAACCTTTTTTATTTGACGACATAATTTCATGCAATACAACTTCTACATTAAATAACGTAAATAAATGTAAGCATGTGATAACAATAGCGCAATGATCGTTAAGGGGAAACCGATTTTTAAGAAGTCCATATAAGAGAACCCATGTCCTTCACGTTTTGCAATACCAGCAACGACTACGTTTGCTGATGCTCCAATTAATGTTCCGTTGCCTCCTAGGCAAGCTCCAAGTGATAACGCCCACCATAGTACTTCAATTTGCGGAGAATCGACAGATAGTCCGAGTCCTGTAGCTAAATCTTGAATAAGTGGAATCATCGTTGCGACAAATGGGATGTTATCAATTGTCGCAGATGCGATGCCAGATACCCATAAGATAAGTATAGCAGCGAAACCGATATCGCCATTTGTTACGTCGAGTACTTCTTTTGCGAGTGAAGAAATAAGTCCGATATCAATTAATCCGCCAACGAGAACGAATAGTCCAGCGAAGAAGAAAATTGTTACCCATTCAACGTGGGCAAATACATCTTCAATATCATGTTCTTTCACACCGATTAACATAAGAAGTGTAGCACCTGTCATCGCAATAACGGCAGCGTCTACATGAATAATAGAATGAAGTACAAAGCCTAAAATAGTTAGTCCTAAAATCGTAATGGATTTTAAAAGGAGGCTCTGATCTTTAATATAATCTTTTTCATTTAATGCCATTAGCTTTTCGATTTGCTCAGGCGTTGTTTTTAGTTTGTTGCGATACATGAAGTAAATAATGCCAAGTGTAACGATAGAAATAATGATTACGATTGGAGCTAAGTTTAGTAAAAAGGCATTAAAGTCTAAATGCTTATTAGCTGATCCAATCATAATGTTCGGCGGGTCACCAATTAATGTTGCTGTTCCGCCTATATTTGAAAATAGTACTTCTGAAATTAAATAAGGAACAGGATTTACTTTTAAAATACGTGTAATGGATAGTGTAACAGGTACGATTAATAATACGGTTGTTACGTTGTCCAAAAATGCAGAACCGACAGCAGTTAATAGGGATAGTAATAATAAAATGCGGATTGGTTTTCCGCCAGCTGCTTTTGCTGCTTTTATGGCTACAAATTCAAATACGCCTGATTGACTCGTAATATGTACGAGAATCATCATCCCAATTAAAAGGGTAATCGTTTCCCATTGAATATGCGATGTGAAAGCAGTATGTAAATCTACAATTCCAAAAATAATCATAATAGCAGCACCGAATAGTGCGATTACAGCACGATTCAATTTCTCAGAAATAATAAAACCGTACGTGACTAAAAATACGGCAATTGTAAAATAATATTGCCAATTTGCTACTTCATGTGCTGATTGTTCCAATCATGTCACCTTCTTTAAAGTATGTATTCAATTGTCGAAATGTATCTCGCTGTATTAATACGGGATAAAATATATTGTAGCAAATTCAAAAAAGAAAGAAAACTATTTAACAAAGTGAAGGAAAAAATGTGATTTTTACATATCATATAAAAAATATAAAAAACACAGTGCAAATTATTAGGAAAAGTGGGCGTTGTCCTCTAATATAGAGATAGCAATTTACATTATTTTTGCGTAAAATGGTTTAAAGAGGTGAATTCCGATGGAAATAGTAAAAGATAGTTCTCTTATTCAAAATGAAATTGAACGTTTTGTAAATAAAGATGTATATATTCATTTAGAAACGACGAATGGAGCGTATGCGTCACACTTTAATGAAAAGATGATGACAGTAGGAGCATTCATTCGAAATGCAATTATTCGCTTTGAGCGTGGGAAAATAACTGGAACAAACCCATACCGAGTTGGTTTGAAAATGGATCATGGCTGGGTATATGCAGAAGGCATTACGCACTGGGAAGTAGACGATAAAGAGCGTTTATTACTAGCAGGGCATGATAACCAAGGCCGCTTAGCGGTAGCGCTTGAGCTAAGCTTAACGCCATTTAAGTAAGAAGGAGGGAAACTTATGGAGAGACATGTACTTGTTGTATTTCCGCATCCAGATGATGAAGCATTTGCTGCGGGAGGAACAATTCGCTTATTAACAGATCAAGGAGTACCTGTAACGTACGCATGTGGTACTCTTGGACAAATGGGACGTAACATGGGGAAAAACGTATTCGCTAACCGTGAAACGATTCCAAATATACGTGAAAAAGAATTAAAAGATGCATGTGAAGCGATGGGGATTCAAGATTTAAGAATGCTCGGTTTCCATGATAAAACGTTAGAATTTGAAGATGTTGATTTTGTTGCCGATAAAATCGAAGCGATTATTCAAGAAGTAAATCCATCTCGAATTATTACATTTTATCCAGAACACGGCGTACATCCGGATCATGATGCATTTGGCCGCGCTGTAGTTCGCGCTGTATCACGTATGCCTAAAGAAGAACGTCCAGCCATTCATGCGGTTGCGATTACGAGAAATCGCGAAGCAGTACTCGGTGAACCGGATGTTGTAAATAATATTAGTGAAGTATTTGAACATAAATTAGCTGCACTAGGCGCGCATCGTTCACAAACGGAAGCGATGCTAGAAGAAACGCATGCAAAAATAAAAAACAAAGACGCAGCAACATTAAAATGGCTGCAACTTGAACAGTTTTGGACTTATAAATGGGAGTAGGCTAGAAGGGTACCTTCTAGTAGCTCTTACATAGAAAAAGCGCCGTCACTTGTGATGGCGCTTTTTGTGCTATTGTTTCGTATTAGCCAAATACATGAGCATGTGGAATTTTTCGTCTCTTACATGATAATCGAAATAAGGTCCTGGATCTGTACAGTAACCGATATTTTCATTTTGCATGATTTGAAATCCGTTAACTGATAAATTTTCTTCTAAGTATTTTGGATGTAAAATATGCTCATGGGAATTTGGATATAAGGCTGAAATATTTTTCAAGGATTTGGCCGAGTTATCATAATACGAGTATCCACCGACAATTGTTGAACTGTTATGTAAATAGTTTTTTAGAACATGACTTGGGAACTCTGGGTTGAGCAGTGAAAAATCAGTTATTGTAAAACTATCCACAAAAACATCGATGCTAAGCGGTTTCAATGGTAGATTTAAATCGGAATTCAAAATATAAAGGACGCGTGGCTTCGGATTCACACGCTCAATTCTATTTCTCACCTTCTTGAGCATTGCAAGCGAATAGCCACTGAATACATAGTTTGCGCTTGGTTCAAGAACATCGATATATTTAGGTAGTGATACAAAAGCATCAACGTTTGTTTCCACAATTAATTTGTTTTTCAAATCTATATTTTGTAGAACTTTTTGAAATCGAAAATTACTTTTTTCAAATAAGTTAATCATTTTGGGATTGATCTCTTTAATCGTTTCTTTATCGTAAAAATAAGATGGATAAGGAGACGTCTCGTACAAGTTCGCGGTAATGATAATACCCTCCTCGATAGCTGCTTCGTATCCACAGCTACAAGTTAAACTCCCCGTGTGAATGTAGACTTTTTTAATCGTTACATCTTTCATTTCAAGTGGAATGCGGCATTTTGGACAATAGAGAAAATTTACAAAGTCAAGCGGGATTCCTGTAATACTTTCTTCTTTGGATGAAGGCGAGCTAGTTTGAACCGCTTTTTCAATCAATTGGATAGCTTTTGATATGTCTTCTTTTTTCTTGGTTAGCTCGTCCTTTTTATCAATGAGCGAGTTGTTGTAGTAGTCGATATCCTCATGGTCCGAGAAGTTTGTGACACGTCGATATGATAAAATTCGTTGGATTTCTATCAATGAAAAATGAAATTTTTTCAGCTCAGTAATAAAAGCCATGTCGTCGAAACACAATTGGTTCATTTGATACTGAGTGTTTTTTTTGTCTGGTATTAATAATCCTAGTTCAATGTAATAACGAACGGTATCAGTCGTAACATGAAAAAGCTTCGCAAATGTACCAATTTTCATAGATGTACCCCCCAATGAAAAAAGTGGAGTTACTCCACTTTTTTCGCAAAATGAATTCAAAAAACTCTCAAATAGCTATTGACTTGGAGGAAACTCTAAGTCATATTATTAACTCGATAAGTTTGAATATTAAGAATATTTTTGACTGTATTGTAACATACATGTCACGAAGGGAGAAGGATTAGCTATGGATAAGATGGATCATATGGATACACTCTCACTATGGACAGCGACTGCAAACAGATATGACAAAGGAAAACCTCTTGAAGGAAATGAAGAGGCGGATGTTGTCATTATTGGCGCAGGTTTCACAGGTCTCTCTTCTGCATATCATTTGCAAAAGTTAGGGAAGAGTGTCATTGTCCTTGAGCAGGAAACAATCGGATATGGCGCAAGCGGTCGCAACGGCGGGATGGTATTGCCAGGCTATAAGTCAACGATGCAGGAGCTTGCCAAGAAGTATGGTGCCGAAGAGGCGAGGCAGCTTAACGATCTTTCTCTGCTTAGTGTTGAATTAGTTAAAAACATTATTGACGAGCATCAAATCAACTGTAACTTCAGAAAGACAGGTCACATTGTGGCGGCTTACAAAGCCAAGCATTTTGAAGGGTTGAAACTTGAAAGTGAATACTTAAACAAAAATTTTGGATATGACTGTAGCGTGCTTAATCGAAGTCAGTTGCATCAAGAAATTGATTCCCCGCAATATTATGGTTGCTTAGTCGACGACTCGAGTTACTCGTTCCAACCGCTGAACTATGCAATTGGTTTGGGAGAAGCAGCTAAATCGATCGGTGCAAAAATCTTTGAGCATTCGAAAGCACTATCTATTGAGTACGGCCGAAATAGTGTGAAAGTTATTACAGAAAAAGGTACTGTTACAGCGAAAGACATTATTGTGGCTACAGATGGTTACTCCGGAAAAATTATGGCTGAATTGAATAAAGGCGTACTGCCAATTTCGGCACGTATTCTTGGTACTGAACAGCTTCCAGAATCATTGGTGAATAGCGTCATTCCTAAAGATCGCATGGTTTTTGATACAAGCAGTTTCCTTTACTATTTCAGGCGTACACCAGATAATCGGATCATATTTGGCGGTGGCGATATTCGTCCAAACTTAGGTGATGCTGTTTATCAAAATGTTTACGATGCCATGGTTAAAATAATGCCAAAACTAGAAGGAAGCAAGATTGATTACAGGTGGGGTGGATTTATCGGGGTTACAATTGATACGTTCCCGGTTATCGGTAGATCCAAAGAAGGCGCATATTTTGCAACGGGTTATACGGGACATGGCGCGTCTCTCTCGACATTGTTTGGTAAGTTATTGGCACAATGGATCGTTACGGGGAGTGCAGGTGGATATCGATTTGAAAAAGAACGCCTTAAATCATTCCCATTCTATAATCAGAAAACGATGCTGGTCAATATAGCACATATTGGTTTCAAACTGGTAGATATTATCGCGTAAAGGAGAGGTGTTTATGAAAATTAACATGTTCATTGACGGGAAATGGGTAGAAGCATTATCGGGTGCTAGACGAAACATTATCAATCCTGCAACCGAAGAGGTTATCGCAACGTCTGCTCATGGATCAGCAGATGATGCGAAGATAGCAATTAAGGCGGCTCGTAAAGCGTTTGATAGCGGGATCTGGTCGGATTTATCGGCTGATGAAAGAGCTGACTATCTATATAAGATTGCAGACCGTCTTGAAGAGAATACAGCTGAAATTGCCCGTTTGGAAACTGCAAATAACGGTAAGGTTATCCGTGCAACAACCTATGTAGATATTCCTGTATCGATTCAATGCTTCCGCTATTATGCTGACTTGATTAAAGGTATGAAAAAGGAATCTTACACTCGTGATGATGCTTCAGAAACGATTATTATTCATGAACCGATTGGTGTTTGTGGACTTATTGTACCTTGGAATTTCCCGCTTATGTTAGCTGTTTGGCAAATTGCTCCTGCACTTGCCGCAGGGAATACAATTGTAATTAAGCCTGCTGACGTCACTCCTGTAAGTGTATTCAAATTATTTGAAATTATCGAAGAGGTTGGACTTCCGGATGGAGTAGCAAACTTAGTATTGGGACCTGGTTCAAAGGTTGGGAATGAGCTTGCAGAGAGCCATGATGTCGACAAAATTGCCTTTACTGGTGGAACAAAAACAGGTCAAAGTATTATGCGCGCAGCTGCAGGCAATATGAAAAAAATCACACTTGAACTAGGTGGTAAATCTCCACTTATTGTGTTCGACGATGTGGATTTTGAAACCGCAGTTGATAATGCGATGTTTGGTATTTTCCACAACGCTGGGCAAGTTTGTTCAGCTGCATCTCGTTTACTTGTACAAGAGACTATTTATGATAAGTTTGTTGAAAGATTGGCCGAGCGTGCGAACAAAATTGTAGTTGGCAACGGGGAAAGTGAGAATATTGAAATGGGAGCGCTTACAAACGAGTCTCATATGAATGAAGTTTTACATTATATTCAGAGAGGAATCGAAGAAGGTGCAAAATTAGTTTGTGGTGGTAAGCGCTTAACAGAAAATGGGCTCGATCGAGGGTTTTTCATTGCACCAACAATCTTTGCTGATGTAAATGAGAATATGTGTATTGTGAAGGAAGAGATTTTTGGCCCAGTCCTTGTTGTACAGAAATTTAAAGATGAGGAAGATGCCATCCAAAAAGCGAATGATTCTATTTATGGATTAGCCGGTGCTGTATTTACGGAAGATATGGACCTGGCAAAACGTGTCATTAGTAAATTGCGTGCGGGAATTACTTGGATTAATAGTTATCATCTCGCTTATGTGGAAGGTCCTTGGGGAGGGTATAAGCAAAGTGGCATCGGCAGAGCGTTAGGTGTTGCCGGACTGGAGCACTTTATGGAAACGAAGCAAATCAATATCCACCAGCATGCAAATCCGGTAGGGTGGTATGCGAATTAATTGAGCAAAACGTGCTATATAAATTATTTATAAGGGGATATGCTCATGAAAATAGTGGACAACGGTCCGTCATCAAAAATAGAGCAACCAGAAGTAATGAATAAGCCGGTGGATGATTCAGTGCTAGGAACCAAAAGTATTCCGTTACTATATTTACGGTTTGCTTTGGCGGGAATTATGGCTAACGTAATTTTAGGAGTTGTATCGGTTGTTGATGGCTATTTCGTCAGTGGCTTTCAGGAGCTGGAAGTCGAAGGGATCGGAATTGGATTTACGGTCATGGTTATTACCCGTATGATTGGTGTTCTTTTAGGTGTGGGAGCCGGAGCGGTCATTTCACTTCGACTGGGGAAAGGGAAAATCGAAGAAGCTAGAAGTATTATGGGACAAACTTTATGGTTTACTCTTTTCCTATCTTCTTTGTTAGCTATACTTGGGTTGGTCTTTGAAAATGATATTATGATTTTATTCGGAGCAAGTGATGAAGCACTTCCGTATGCGGTGCAATATAGCCGACTGCTATGGATTTCGTTGCCATTAACGATATTGGCCGTTGTATTAAGTATTTTAGCTAATATCGATGAAAAGCCTATATTATCAATGAACAGTTGGTTAGTCGCAGCGGTTGTTGCTGGGAGTATGGAATGGATTATGGTAGTGAAGTATGACATGGGGATGATGGGTTCTTCATGGGCTAATACGATTTCGCAATCGATTCCTGTTCTCCTAATCTTTTATTTCTGGTTTGGTAAAACAAAACTTAAGCCAAAAATGAAAGATATGATGATTAATCTCAAGAAGATTGGTGAAGTGGTTTGGACGGGCTTTGCATCTTTCTCGAGTCAGTTCATGATGTTTATTGCAATTATTTTCACCAACAACTTACTGCAAAGCTACGGTGGTGGTCTACACGTTGCAGCTTTCACGATTCAAAACGGTTATATTACAAATCTCCTCGCCTTAGCAGCGCTTGGTGGGATGACAGGGCTTCAACCGATTATTAGTTATAATTACGGTGCGGGCAACCTTGATCGTGTGAAACAAGCAATTAAGATGGGACTCATTTTTACAGTTTCCTTCTTTGTAATCGTGACAGCCATACTAGTCATTTTTGCAGATCCAATTGTGTCATTTTTTTCCGGTGGTAATCCTGAATTGCAAAAACTGGGCATTTGGACGACAGTTGTATTCAATTGTTTGTTTACGCTTAGTGCAGTTAGCCTGCTTATCTCCGGTTATTTCGAATCGCAAGAGAGAAACTGGTCCGCAACGTTTATTAGTGTAAGCAAAATATTGTTGTTCATGTTACCGTTTCTATTTATTTTCCCGAAATTCTGGGGTGTAGAAGGTGTATGGTACGCTGCTCCTGCTGCAGAAATTCCAGGTGTTCTCATTGCCATATACTTTATGAAAAAAGAGTTTAAACGTTTAAAAAATCCAAGTGTTAAGGCAGTAGATTTATAGACTTATTCCTTCAAAATTATCAATACGAAAGAGAGAGGATTGTCATGTTTTTTGCGAAAAAACTTACAGCAGAAGAAGCAGAGCAACTAGGTGCCAACGCATGGGAACCGTGGGTAGGCGAACCGAATAAAGGAACGTGGCATGTAGAAGATCAGGAAGTTTTCTATGTGACAGGTGGTGAAGTGTTTATTACTGTTGATGGGGAAAATTATCATATTACAAAGGACTGGATCGTTTCCTTGGCTAAGGACCTTGTTTGTGAATGGGATTGCCCAGTATTTTTGAAAAAGAATTATAAGATGAACCATGAGATCCATCTGAAATAATGTGAACTGGGGAGTGGACAAATGCTAAGCAGATGACTGCTCCTGCGTATTCAATGAATAAGATTAATAATGTTGAAGAAATGTATGTAAATAAGTTTACATACCGTCAAATGAATGCGCTTTCTTTTTAGGGGCGATAACATAGGACGGTTATCTTAAAATAGGAGGCTTCACCATGGTAGTAATGAAAAATGTACAAACGTTGAAAAATTATATTGGCGGACAATGGATAGAATCCACAAGTAAGCAAGTTGAAGATGTACCAAATCCAGCAACAGGAGAGAATATTGCTCGTGTGCCTCTTTCGACTAAAGAAGATTTAGATAGAACTGTAGCAACTGCGAAAGAAGCATTCAAAACATGGAGAAAGGTCGCTGTGCCTCGGCGTGCTCGGATTCTATTTCGCTATCAACAGCTATTGATTGAAAACTGGGAAGAGTTAGCTAAACTCGTAACCTTGGAAAACGGAAAAAGTTATAAGGAAGCATACGGTGAAGTGCAGCGGGGGATTGAATGTGTTGAATTTGCCGCAGGCGCACCCACTTTAATGATGGGAGAGCAACTTCCCGATATTGCTACTGGTGTTGAATCAGGGATGTATCGTTATCCGATCGGAGTAATCGCAGGAATAACGCCATTTAACTTTCCGATGATGGTGCCATGCTGGATGTTTCCACTCGCGATTGCATGCGGGAATACATTTGTATTAAAACCATCTGAAAGAACACCGCTATTGGCTAATCGCATAGCTGAACTGTTTAAAGAAGCAGGTCTTCCAGATGGAGTACTAAATATTGTGCATGGTGCACATGACGTCGTTAACGGCATTCTTGACAATGAGGATGTGAAAGCTGTATCTTTCGTTGGTTCTCAACCTGTGGCTGAGTATATATATAAAACAGCAGCAGCTAACGGTAAACGTGTACAAGCTCTTGCAGGGGCAAAAAATCATTCGATCGTATTAAAAGATGCGGACCTTAGTTCTACAGTGAAAGAAATTACAAGTGCTGCCTTCGGTTCAGCTGGTGAACGATGCATGGCAGCGGCTGTTGTTGTCGTGGAAGAAGACGTTGCAGATGAGCTCGTTAATAGACTGCTTCAAGAGGCTAATGCAATTACGATTGGTAATGGTCTGGAAGAAGGTGTTTTCCTTGGTCCCGTTATTCGTGAAGTACATAAAGAGCGGACACTCGGATACATTCAATCCGGTGTAGAGCAGGGAGCGACACTTATTCGTGACGGACGTGAAGACGATGTAGCAAACAGCCAAGGTTATTTTGTTGGCCCAACGATTTTTGATAACGTGACAGAGGAAATGAAAATCTGGCAAGATGAAATTTTCGCACCGGTTCTTTCTATTGTACGCGTAAAAGACTTGATGGAAGCGATTCATGTTGCTAATGCATCACCATTCGCAAATGGTGCATGTCTGTACACAAATAGCGCGAAAGCTATTCGTGAATTCCGTGAAGAAATTGATGCAGGTATGCTTGGGGTTAATCTTGGAGTTCCTGCTCCAATGGCATTCTTCCCGTTCTCAGGTTATAAGAAATCTTTCTATGGTGATCTCCATGCAAATGGAAAAGATGGCGTAGAATTCTATACTCGCAAGAAAATGCTTACGGCTCGTTATTGAAAGAGTGATGTAAAACCATAAAAAGATAGAATGGAGCTGGTGATTGTGCAAGCGACAGAACAAACACAAAGTTTGAAAAAAACAGATGAAAAGTACCTTTGGCATGCGATGAGAGGAGCAGCCCCTAGTCCAACGAATTTAATTATCACAAAAGCAGAAGGGGCATGGGTGACGGATATTGATGGAAACCGTTATTTAGACGGTATGTCTGGTCTTTGGTGTGTGAATGTTGGATACGGCCGAAAAGAGCTTGCAAGAGCGGCGTTTGAGCAGCTTGAAGAAATGCCGTATTTCCCTCTGACTCAAAGTCATGTTCCTGCTATTAAATTAGCAGAAAAATTGAATGAATGGCTTGATGATGAATACGTTATTTTCTTTTCTAACAGTGGATCGGAAGCGAATGAAACAGCGTTTAAAATTGCTCGTCAATATCATCAACAAAAAGGTGATCATGGACGCTATAAGTTTATTTCACGCTACCGGGCTTATCACGGTAACTCAATGGGAGCTCTTGCAGCAACAGGTCAAGCACAGCGAAAGTATAAATATGAACCACTCGGGCAAGGATTCCTGCATGTAGCACCGCCTGATACGTATCGAAATCCAGAGGATGTTCATACACTGGCAAGTGCTGAGGAAATCGATCGTGTCATGACATGGGAGTTAAGCCAAACAGTAGCCGGTGTGATTATGGAGCCAATCATTACTGGGGGTGGAATTTTAATGCCTCCTGATGGATATATGGAAAAAGTAAAAGAAATTTGCGAGAAGCACGGTGCGTTGCTCATTTGTGATGAAGTTATATGTGGATTTGGACGAACAGGGAAGCCGTTTGGATTTATGAATTATGGCGTCAAACCAGATATCATAACAATGGCAAAAGGTATTACAAGTGCGTATCTTCCTTTGTCAGCAACAGCAGTTAGACGAGAGGTTTATGAGGCATTCGTAGGTAGTGATGATTATGATCGCTTCCGCCATGTAAATACGTTCGGAGGAAATCCTGCTGCTTGCGCTTTAGCTTTGAAGAATTTAGAAATTATGGAGAATGAGAAACTCATTGAACGTTCCAAAGAATTGGGTGAACGACTGTTATATGAGCTAGAGGATGTAAAAGAGCATCCAAACGTAGGGGATGTTCGCGGAAAGGGCCTTCTTTTAGGCATTGAACTAGTGGAAGATAAGCAAACAAAAGAACCGGCTTCCATTGAAAAGATGAACAAAGTCATCAATGCTTGTAAAGAAAAAGGTCTAATTATTGGTAAAAATGGTGACACTGTTGCAGGTTACAATAATATTTTACAGCTTGCTCCTCCATTAAGCATCACAGAGGAAGACTTTACTTTTATCGTTAAAACAATGAAAGAATGTTTAGCTCAACTTTAATTAATTATTGATAAATCTTGTTAAAAAGCGGATGAGCCTATTAGGAGATGTAACTTTAAATACTGAATGAATTACTCGAAAAGAGTAATTCCGAAAGGGTTGAGTTTATGAAAGCTGATGTTGTATTGATAAATGGAGAAGTTATTACAGTAGACCAAAAGAATGCAGTAGTCGAAGCTGTCGCAATAAAAGATAATCAAATCGTAGTTGTTGGCTCAAATCAGGAGGTTAAGAGTTTTATAGGAGAAAACACGGATGTAATTGACCTGCAAGGGAAAACGCTTCTTCCTGGATTCATTGATTCCCATCTCCACATCATTTCTCATGGACTAAATCAGTTGGCTGTCAGTTGTAAAGCTGAACATATTGATTCTATCGATGCTTTATTAGATGATCTGAAAAAGAAGGCCTTAGAAACGCCAAAAGGTGAATGGATACGTGCTTGGGGCTTTAATGAAACCGCTGTGGAGGAAAAGCGTTATCCAACAATTACTGAGCTGGATGAAATTTCAGTTGAACATCCTATTATTATAACTCGTACTTGTCACCACATAAGCGTGGTGAATAGCAAAGCATTAGAAATTGCGCAAATTAACGAGAACACACCGGATACGAGTGGGGGAGTTATTGAAAAGAATCAGGCAGGAAGGCTTACAGGAAAGTTAATTGAAGCAGCAAATATGAGTATGAGCGAGGTTGCAAGTTATACAGAAAGTGAAATGATGAAGGCTGTGAAAATTGCATCAGATCATTTCGTTGCAGCTGGCATAACAAGTATACATGACGCAGGTGGAGATGGACCGGAGAGTTTTCGTTTACTACAACGAGCTGTGAAGAGTAGGGATATTCGTGTCCGAATATATGCAATGATATGTCAAATAAATAACTCTCATGAATTTGTTAATAAAATGGTCGAAGCTGGTGTGGTAACTGGTACCGGAGATGAAAGATTCAAAATCGGACCAGCTAAATTGTTTACAGATGGAAGTAGCACGGGGCCTACAATTGCAACCCGTAAGTCATATTCAAGTGACCCTAACAATTACGGCATTCTTTATTATAGTGAGGAAGAAATCTATAAGGTTTTAGGTGAAGCGCATAAAAAAGGCTATCAAATCACTGTACATGCACAAGGTGATAAAGCTATTGAAATGTATTTGAATTGTGTAGAAAGGGCGCTAGAGGAATCACCAAGAAAAAATCACCGTCATCGAATCGAGCATGCGGGAATTTCTTCACCAGATTTACAAGAGAGAATGAAAAAACTCGAGATGATTCCTATTCCAAATCCTCCATTTCCATATGAATTCGGAGAGATATATGTAGAGCACTATGGTGATCGCGTTAATCACATGTACGCTGCTCGTGATTTTATTGATCGTGGCATCATTGCAGCAGGTAGTTCGGATGCACCAGTTACTGACTATAATCCTTTATTAGGAATTCATGTTGCTGTCAATAGAAAAACTAAGTCTGGAATAGAGGTTGGTGCTAATCAATCTATAAGCGTAATGGAAGCTATTAAACTATACACATGGAATGGTGCTTATGCGAGTTTTGAAGAAGAGATAAAAGGAAGCATAGAGGCCGGAAAACTGGCGGATTTAGTTATATTAAATGACAGCATTTTAAGTGTCAATCCAAACCAAATTAAAGATTTAAAAGTAGAAACAACAATTATTGATGGTGAAATTATTTATCAAAAAGAACAATCAGTGAAAATGTAGCAATAAAAAAACGCCCCTTCAATTGTGAGAATGATTTTAACAATTGAAGGGGCGTTTCAGTTGTTTAGTTGCGCTTTTCAAATCGTATTAATTTTCCGAGAGAATTGAAAGGATATTCGTCTACTAACAAATATTCAGATTATGAACACTAGAAAATGAACACAACCTATCATATAATTGAAAGACTATATTTTAAAATCAATGTTAATATTACCCTCCTATAAGTATTAACATGCGTAATTGAGGTGTTTTCTTTGTTGTTTTATGATCGAATTTCTATAATGGCCCCTCCTGTTCCATAGCTAAGGAAAGTCTATTCATTTCTGAGATTTTCAAAGTTATAGGAGGGTATTAAAAGTGAAAAAAGTCTCAGTACCATCACTTTGGTTAATGATTATTCTTGTGGCATTTCCGCAAATTAGTGAAACAATTTACACACCGTCTTTACCGGATATTTCAAAGGCGTTGCACGTAAGTAATAATGAGGTACAGTTAACGCTTAGTGTTTATTTTGCTGGATTTGCTTTAGGTGTATTTTTTATTGGATGGTTATCAGATATAATTGGTCGTCGCCCAGCAATGTTATTTGGAATTGTAGTATATGGCGCTGGAAGTTTCTTATGCTATATTGCAAATTCTATTGAATTTTTATTGTTTAGTCGTTTTATTCAAGCATTTGGAGCAAGTGCTGGTTCAGTTGTGACACAAACGATTCTTCGTGAAAGTGTAGAGGGGCATAAACGTCATGTTATGTTTGCTCAAATTTCGGCAGTCATTGCTTTTACACCAGCGATAGGTCCACTAATTGGGGGCTTTCTTGATCAAATGTTTGGATTTAAAATAGTATTTTTAAGTTTAGTTGTTATGAGTGTTGGGATTTTGTTATATACGTTTGTTTCTCTTCCGGAAACAAAAACGGAATCAGTAACGGAGAAAATAAATGTATTTTCTGTATTAAAACGGTTGATTACAAATCCGAAAGTAGTAACATATGGGTTAATAATTGGAGGAGCGAATGGTGTTTTATTTAGCTACTATGCAGAAGCGCCGTTTATCTTTATTGAATACTTTCAGTTATCGCCTAGTATGTACGGATTTCTAGGAATTGTTGTTGCTTCCGCTTCTATTATTGGGGCGAAAGTTTCAAAGCGGTTACTTGCTACTTATAAACCAGAGAAAATTATATATATCGGTTGTCTTGTAATGACAGGAGGAGCTATCTTCTTAACTGTTATTAATTCATTTGGATCAAATCCAAACATAATATATATGATTGGATTTTTAGTAGCGATGTTTATATTGCTATTAGGAATTGGGGTAGCATTGCCTAACTGTTTAAGTTTAGCATTAGTAGATTTTCAAGATGTCATTGGTACAGCTGGAGCATTGTTTAGCTTAGGCTACTATGTAATTGTAACGATGACAATTTGGGGAATGAGTCAGCTTCATACGGGCTCGTTAATGGTGATGCCGCTTTATTTTCTGGCTATAGTAGTTATCATGATGGTATTTACTAAAGTGTTTATTTTTGGTAAACAAACTTCAAAAACGATTTAAATATGAAATGGTAAAAGAGTCTCATTTTTTAATGAGACTCTTTTATATTTTATGAAAATAACTATAGGTATGAATATATAATTAATGTTAAAATATAACAAAATTGTATAGTTATAGTTTTTAGGGAGGGTAAAAATATGTTAATGAATCTAGTATGCGCTCTACTAATCATTTCCGGACTTATTATAGTTGTAAGAAATACTTTCATTTTAAACCACTATCTTTGTAATTTAATGGCATTCTTTTGTGCTTATATGACAACATCTTCCTACGTATTAGAGCAACTTTCGTTAACAAAAACCATATTGATACTATGTTTGTTGCTGATAACTTTTATTCTTATATACTCACATTTCGAGATTAGAGGGCTCGCTTTTAACGATTATACGGTATTTAATCTAGCTTCTAGCCGAGTGAATATATTAGTGAAAGACGGGTTAACCGAAGCGAACATAGAATTTACATTGGATAAAAATAATATATATTTATCAGGATCTCCTGTTAAAATTCGAATATTGAATAGACCATTACATACAACTAATATTTTATTTAGAAAATGCCCAGAGGGTATAAAGACAAAAATTAAAGGTATTATTAAGGAAAAGATAAAAGCTGAGGAGAAGAGTTTTCCTCTTTCCGGTGTATTGTTGATTGTTTTAAGTGTAGTTATATTTTTCTTAAAGTAGGAGATGGGATAGAGAATTTTTAGTTGTGAGAACGGGATAAATAAGAGATGTAGAAGCTAGTGACTTTGTTGTTTTACTAATATATTAAATTTATGTGAGAGGTGTTAATCGCATGTGTAAGCAATTACGGTACAAACTATAAATAGTGAAGTATATGCGGTATGAAACCGAGGAAGATAGGATCTCCTCGGTTATTTATATTGTAATAATATTTATACCGGAATCATATTGAATAGATGTATTTTATTGTTAATTTAGTTAAAAATTAATCAAACTAATATATAATAATTTACTGAAAAAATAATTGAACTTTTCAGATAAATGAATTAATATGAAGTGAGCAATTTTAAATTTTATAGAAAATAGGAAGATGAGGGGTTTGGAAAATTTTATAAGAGGCAAAATGAGATTTTAGGATAGCTTTAAAGTTAGTCTAAAATGACGTTTGTTTCATCATTTTCAGGGCCGAAAGGAATTAGGGTACACCATCTTACTTTAAATGCGGCTATGAATCATCTAAGAGGGGGAAATGAAGTGGCAAACAAAGAATTGAAACGAGGTTTAGAAGCACGTCATATTCAAATGATTGCTTTAGGCGGAACAATTGGTGTTGGTTTGTTTATGGGGTCAGCCAGCACGATTAAATGGACAGGTCCGTCAGTAATGCTTGCATATGCAATCGCAGGTGTTTTCATCTTCTTCATTATGCGTGCCATGGGAGAAATGTTGTATATGGAGCCAAGCACAGGTTCATTTGCGACATTTGGTCACAAATATATTCATCCATTAGCTGGTTATATGACAGCGTGGAGTAACTGGTTCCAGTGGGTTATTGTTGGAATGTCAGAGATTATCGCAGTTGGAGCGTATATGAAATATTGGTTCCCGGATTTACCGGCTTGGATACCTGGTATTATCGCGATGGTTATTCTTGGTGCGGCCAACTTAATTTCGGTTAAGTCATTTGGTGAATTTGAATTTTGGTTTGCGATGATCAAAATCGTTACGATTCTATTAATGATTATTGCGGGATTTGGACTTATTTTCTTTGGAATTGGTAACGGCGGAGAAGCGATTGGCATATCTAATCTTTGGGCAAACGGCGGTTTCTTTACAGGTGGTTTTTCAGGATTCTTCTTTGCATTATCACTTGTAGTTGGAGCGTATCAAGGTGTGGAATTAATCGGGATTACTGCTGGTGAAGCGAAAGATCCGAAGAAGACACTTACTAGAGCAATTCAAAGTACAATTTGGCGTATTTTAATTTTCTATATTGGTGCTATTTTCGTTATTGTAACTGTTTATCCTTGGGATCAATTAAGTTCAATTGGTAGTCCGTTCGTAGCAACTTTTGCGAAAGTTGGTATTACGGCAGCTGCGGGACTTATTAACTTCGTTGTTATTACAGCCGCAATGTCTGGTTGTAACAGTGGTATTTATAGTGCTGGACGTATGCTTTATACACTAGGAGTAAATGGACAAGCACCGAAATACTTTACGAAGATCTCTAATAACGGTGTACCTTTATTCGGTACAGTTGGTGTAATTATCGGTTTAGCGGTTGGTGTTGTTTTAAGTTATATTGCACCAAAAAACTTATTCGTATATGTATATAGTGCGAGTGTACTTCCTGGTATGGTGCCATGGTTTGTCATTTTAATTAGTCAAATTAATTTTAGAAAAGAAAAAGGAGCAGAGATGAAAGATCATCCATTCAAAATGCCATTTGCTCCTGTTACAAACTATTTGACAATTGCCTTTTTAATTATGGTATTAATCGGAATGTGGTTTAACGATGATACGCGTATTTCATTAGTTGTAGGTATTGTTTTCTTAGCTATCGTCACAATTAGTTTCTATGCTTTCGGAATAGGGAAACGACCTCCGTTAGATGTTCAAAATGATCAAGAGATTTCAAGTAAATAAAGATAGTAAAAAGTCCGATTTCCCGTTTAGAAATCGGACTTTTTATTATTAAAATTTCTCTAAAACGATCTTTCCAATTGTACGCCCACTTTCAAGTTGTGCATGTGCTTTCTTTACGTTTTCAGCGTTAATTGGTGTGAATGTTTCATTTAATGTAGTCTTTAAAATGCCTTCATCTAATAGTTCGCTTACTTTATTTAATAGTTCGTGCTGCGTACTCATATCACCAGTTTCATACATCGCTTTTGTAAACATAAACTCCCAAACGAATGTAGCACTTTTACTTTTTAAAATTCCCATCTCAAGAGGGTGTTCATTTTCTACGATAGAGCAAATTTTACCTTGTGGTTTAATGATGTCACCCATCGCGTGCCAATGCTGATCAGTATTGTTTAAGCAGAAGATATAATCTACATCTTTTAGCCCAAATTCTAATATTTGATCTTTTAAAGGTTGGTGATGATTAACTATATAATCGGCACCGAATTTTTCCACCCAGTGTATAGTTTCGTTGCGGGATGCGGTTGCGATTACGTTTAGTCCAGCCCATTTAGCTAACTGAATAGCAATCGAGCCAACACCACCAGCTCCGCCGATAATTAAAATGTTTTTAAATGAATTTTCATCTTTCTTATTATAATCAATCCCTAAACGTTCAAACAAACCTTCCCATGCGGTAATGGCTGTTAAAGGAAGTGCTGCAGATTCAGCATCACTTAACGTTTTTGGTTTTTTACCAACAATTCTTTCATCAACTAAATGGTATTCACTGTATGTACCTTGCCTTGTAATGCTTCCAGCGTAAAACACTTCATCGCCTTCTTTAAATAACGTACAACCATCGCCAGTTTGCACGACAACACCGCTAGCATCCCAGCCAAGTATTTTTGCTATATCTTCTTTTTTATCTTTCGGAGATCGAACTTTTGTATCAACTGGATTAACGGAAATAGCGTTAATCTTTACAAGTATATCTCTTCCTGTGGCAACAGGTCTTTCAACTTCAATATCAATTAAACTGTTTTCTTCTTCAATAGGTAAGTATTCATGTAAACCAATTGCTTTCATTTTTATTCCCTCCATTAAAGTAAGAGTCTTTTTCTCTTTTATTATAGTAGGTAAAGTGTCATTATGTAAAAAAGTTGAGTCCTTTCCATTTTGTTAAAGGCTGGTTTCAGCCTCATTTAGAACTTTGTAAATGGAGAGGAGCCATCGTTTTGATTTTATAAGCGTCGGATGAAATATATACTTATTTTTCCAGTGTACCTTGCAATGAACAATACCAAGTGTTATATTATACTTGTAGTTACTTATTATAAAACAGTACTAAACAATAAGTAGTAGTAGATGCCAATTAGAATAGGGTGAATGAATATTGAATGTACAATTTAAAAAAGGAGTTTTAGAACTTTGTGTTCTTGTTTTACTTGATAAGCAAGACCGTTATGGGTATGAATTAGTTCGAAGTATTTCCAATCAAATTGAAATATCAGAAGGGTCTGTTTATCCTCTACTTCGTAGATTAACTAAAGAAGAATATTTTACAACGTATTTACAGGAGTCTTCAGAAGGGCCTTCAAGGAAGTATTATAAACTGACGGATAAAGGTAGAACGTATTTGTACCAACTTTTGGAGGAATGGAATGAGTTCTCACAAGGTGTCAATCAATTAATAAAAGAAGGTGTACGTAATGACGAAAGATAAATTTTTACAACAATTAAACGTATCTCTAAAAAGATTATCTGAAAAAGAACGTGCAGATATTTTAAAAGATTATGAAGAACATTTTACTTTCGGATTAGAGGAAGGAAAAACTGAAGAAGAAATTACAGCTTCATTAGGTTCGCCAGCTCAAATCGCCAAAGAGTTATTAGCAGGTTATCATATTGAGAAAGTAACAGCGAGTGCAACAACAGGGAATGTTTTTCGGGCAATTTGGGCAGTAATTGGATTAGGATTTTTCAATTTAGTAATCGTGCTTGGACCTGCAATTGCAGTAACCGCATTGATTTTTTCAGGGTGGACTCTAGGAATCTCATTTTTGTGTTCACCACTGCTTGTTATTGTTGATACCATTGTGCCTCCAAATACATTCTTACTTTTTAACCTTTTCGTTTCTTTAGCACTTTGTGGACTTGGATATTTCATTGTAATCGCTATGTTATCTTTAACGAAGTTAGCAAAGAATGGATTTGTTCGTTATTTAAAGTTCAATATAGCACTAGTAAAAGGTGGTTTTAAGCATGATAAATAAAAAGAAACTTTCAATCATTGCAGGTATTATTTTCATTATTGGGATTGTGGGAAGTCTATTCACTTATCGTTCAATTGCCACAGTACCAATTTCAGAAGAAAAGGTCATTAACAATAATAATGTGTCAAGCGTCATTATCGATACGAATAACGTGCGTGTTAACATCAATCCTACAACAGAAAGTAACATGAAAGTAACATTAGATGGGGAAGTTAATCCTAACATAAAAAGAACATTAGCTACGGATGAAAAAGATTCAACGCTTCTCATTTCTTACAAAGAAAAACAACAGATTTGGTTCAACTTCAACATTTCTGAAGTATTGGTCCCATTAACATTAAATGTCTATCTGCCTGAAAAACAATATGATTCATTAAAAATTTCCAATAACAATGGTTACGTTTCTGCAAAACAACAAAATACAACGCATTTTGATATCAATACAAGCAATGGGCGTGTTGAATTAAGAGAGATCAATTCGCAAAAAATTAATGCGGAAACAAATAATGGAAGTATGGACTTTAAAGATATAACGGCACAAAATATTCATGTGAAATCGAATAATGGACGAATAATGCTAGATCATGTTGAAGGTGAACTAGAAGGGCAATCTAAAAACGGAAGTCTTTCTCTTAAAACAAATGAACTTGATCGAAATCTCAATTTTACGACTCACAATGGCAAGATTAATATTGAAACTGAAAAAGAACCAACTAATGTTCAATTTAATGTCTCTGTCGACAATGGAAAAGCGAATATCCTGAATAAATATAATGGAAATGCAGTTATTGGGAAGGGAGAAAATCAAATTAAATTAAACACACATAACGGAAGTATTTCAGTGAAAAAGCATGGAAACTAAAGTAGCATATTAATCTTGGGAATTTTCGCTCATCACATATAAAGAGCATGCAAATCAATAATAAATAAGCAAAATAGCCGACTCCTTTTTTTAAACATGTAGGTAGTCGGTTATTTTATGTCCAAAATTCGTTTTAACGTCTTGGTTTCGACGACTTAATTAATTATCTGAAAATATAAAATATATTCTGTTTTCAGATAATGGAAGTGTTATTATAAGAAAAAGTGATACTTTTATCTTATATACTTAAAGGAGGATTGGATTTCTGCATAGGCTTTCCAGTATCACTGGATTTGGAATGAAAAGTTGTGAACAATTGAAAAGATAATAGTTGAAATAATGAAAGGTGAGAAGGAGTTTATTTCTCATAAGCGAAATATAGTATTGTTTTATCTTAAATTATTTGTAAAGGTGGATACATAATGACAGTAAAGAAGCTTTATTTCGTCCCAGCAGGTCGTTGTATGTTGGATCATTCGTCTGTTAACAGTACATTAACACCAGGGGAATTATTAGACTTACCGGTTTGGTGTTATCTTTTGGAGACTGAAGAAGGACCTATTTTAGTAGATACAGGCATGCCAGAGTGTGCCGTTAATAACGAAGATCTTTTTAACGGTACATTTGTTGAAGGACAGATTTTACCGAAAATGACGGAAGAAGATAGAATCGTAAATATTTTAAAACGCGTTGGTTATGAGCCGGAAGACCTTCTTTATATTATTAGTTCTCACTTACATTTTGATCATGCAGGAGGAAATGGTGCTTTTACAAATACACCGATTATTGTGCAGCGTGCTGAATACGAGGCGGCACAACATAGTGAAGAATATATGAAAGAATGTATCTTGCCAAATTTAAACTACAAGATCATTGAAGGGGATTATGAAGTCGTACCAGGAGTTCAATTATTGTATACACCAGGACATACTCCGGGGCATCAGTCGCTATTAATTGAGACAGAAAAATCCGGTCCTGTGTTATTAACGATTGATGCATCTTATACGAAAGAAAATTTTGAAGATGAAGTGCCGTTCGCTGGATTTGATTCGGAATTAGCTTTATCTTCAATTAAACGTTTAAAAGAAGTTGTTAGGAAAGAGAACCCAATTGTTTTCTTTGGACATGATATAGAGCAGGAAAAGAGTTGTAAAGTGTTCCCTGAATATATATAAATAGAAAAAGTCATGGGCCTAGTAGCTCATGACTTTTTCTATTAAATAACCTTTTTAAATAAGTTATATACTTTTTTTGAATTACCTTCATTTAATTGATAATAAGTAAGGTCTACGTCATCAGGAGTGTTTTGATGGGCAATCATAACTTCACTACTGTTGTTATCTACTATCCAAATTAAATATTGTTTATAAGTTCCATCTTGGAAAGTAATCCACATGTTACAATCTACTAAATCAGAACCTTCTTCATCTAGCGTTAAATCGCCTTTTTTTGCTGTATCCATACTGTTAATGAATGTTTTTAATTCATCTGTTTTTGTAAGGAAGATAGATTTTTTTGTCTTAAGCGACTCTACATGTATATCTTTTATTTCCTGCTTTCCTAAAAAAACAGGAGGTGCATTTGGGTCTCTTTGAGTTGAAATAATAGTAGCTTTCTTCTTTGGTTTACTTGCTGTATAGAGATCTTGAATAGATTTTCCAGAGTTTAAAAACCATACGGTTCCAAAAACAATCAATGCGCTACCTATCAATAAAATGATTTTCTTAATAGGGTATTCTCCTCTCTATGGCTTCATGTGAAGAGCTTTTCTATTAATATATGATAGGTAAGCGTAAAGTATTATAGTTGAACGTGGTTATGCTTCACGGTTTTTATAGGGCGATCAACGAGTAAATTGTAAGTGAGCCCTATTAATACGAGAATTCCACCGATAATTTTTCCGGTTGATAGTTCGTGTGACAGGAAGAAATCGATGATAGTCCCCGTAAACAATTGTCCGATAAAGATGAGTAATGTTAAATAAAATGCTGATATTTTAGGAGTAATATAGTTTGATAATGAGATGACGATAACGCCTACTAATCCGCCTAAGTATACAGCGATAGGTATGGATTGTAACGTATGACTAGAAATATACAACGAATCTGAACTGAAAATTAAAAATAACATGGAGAAAAATAATCCAGTAATATAATTGAAAAATGTGCCTTCCCAATTTCCAATTTCCTTTGCTAAATTCGCGTTAATAATTCTAGCAACAACGATAGAAACACCAGCTAAAATAGCGATACAAATATATAACATTTTCTTGCCTCCATTAATAAATTGTCATGACTATAATTCCAGAAGAGATGAATAATAATCCAATTAATTTTTTCTTATCAAACTTCGAAACTTTCATTCCTAATAAACCAAAATGATCAATAACTATGGAAGCGATGGATTGACCAAGTAAGCTTAATGCAATCGTAATAGAGGCACCAAGAGCAGAGAAACTTATATTATTAAAAAGAACAGTGAATACTCCAATTGCCCCAGCGCTATATAAAAAAAGTGGAATACCTTTATCAAAATGGATTTTATTTTTGTTAAGGATTAAAACGAAAATAACTGCTATTAAACCGACAAGATGAATGACAACACTCGCTGTATAATTACCGATTATTTCAGATAAAATCCCATTCAATGGGAGCATAATGGCAATAAGGACACCAATAAAGACAGAAAGAAAGTTATACAATGTAATATCCCCTTTTTATATTTCATATTTGTAATGACTGTATCATGCTGAAATTGTGTATTACTATGACATATGTCATAGTGAAAGAAGAAAATTTTGTTTACAATTGGGATGAGTTGTAAAGGTGGGGGACTATGAAGAAAGTATGTAATTCTAATAAATTAGCAGAGTATATGAAACAAAATAATATTGATTCATTTTTTAGTAGTGATATGAAACCATATATGGAACTTATATTTTTTAAAAAGAATGAGTTCATTTGCAGAGAAAACGAAGAGATAGATTATTTATATTTCTTTGTTGAAGGAAAAGCGAAAGCGTTTAACACATTAAGTAACGGGAAATCTGTATTATTATGTTTTTATGACAGTTTGCAGTTGCTAGGAGATGTAGAGTTAATTCACTCTCAAAGAATCAATTCAAACGTACAAGTTATGGCAGACTCATATTGTGTTGGGCTACCTTTAGGGAAAGTGAGAAACCAATTATTTCATGATGCGAAATTTTTAAGATGTATTTGCGGTTCTTTAGCCCATAAATTAAATCGACTTTCAAAAAATAGTACAATTAATTTACTGTATCCACTTGAAAATCGACTTGCGAGTTACATGTTAGCAGCAGGGGAACGGGCGGTTCAGCACGGAAATAGAATTGTGTTTAGTGGGAATTTAACGGAAATAGCTGAATTGTTAGGGACGAGTTATCGGCATTTATTACGTACATTAAATGTTTTTTGTGATAAAGAAATTATAAAGAAAAATAATGGTTGCTTTGAAGTGATGAATGTAGATGTTTTGCGGGAATTGGCGGCGGATGTTTATAAATAGGAGGGTATTATAAATGATTACACCTATATTTAGAATTTTTGATATTGAAAAGGCTCAGTTATTTTACTTGAATTTTTTAGGGTTTAAACTGGATTGGGAACATCGGTATGAGGAAAATATGCCATTATATATGCAAATTTCGTTAAATGATACTGTAATACATCTATCTGAACATCATGGGGATGCTTCACCAGGCGGTGCAATTCGTGTGAAAATAGAGGATTTAAAAAGTTATTATGCTATTTTATCAAGTAAAGATTATGCGTATTCAAAACCTGATATAGAGAGAACACCTTGGGATACAATTGAATTAACTGTGATTGATCCGTTCTCAAATAGAATTACATTTTATGAGGAAAGGGTTTAGAAATTGAGGTGTTATAAATAATTTATCAAAGTAGGGGTTACAATGAAGAGAAAAATAGCGATGATTTCAGATATTAATGGGAATAGTCACGCTTTAAAGGCGGTATTAAAAGATATTCGAAATGATAATAAATTTAGGTGATAGTGTGTATGGGCCGTTAGATCCTTTGGGGACAATTGAAATATTAATGAGTAACGAGATGATACATATTAAGGGGAGTTTACTTTATAGTGAACTGCTCTTTTTTATTTTGGATAGATATTGAATTATAAAAAAATAAAATGTTATGATTATGGAAACGTATGAACATATGAACATGTATTCATGTGTTTGTGAGAAGGAGGAATTGGAATGAAAGATATAATTATCGTTGGAGCTGGTCAAGCTGGATTAACAATGGGATACTACTTGAAGCAGGAAGGATATAGTTTCTTATTACTTGAGGCGGGAAACCGAATTGGCGATTCTTGGAGAGACCGCTATGATTCTTTGCAGCTCTTCACACCAAGGGAATATAGTAGTTTACCAGGTATGATATTAAAAGGAGAAGGGAGTGGATTTCCATGTAAAGATGAAATTGCAATTTATTTAGAAGAATATGCAAGGTATTTTCAATTGCCGGTACAATTACAGACTCAAGTTTTAAAAATAAGAAAAGAGAAAGAAATATTTGAATTACACACTCCTACAGAAATTTTACAATCGAAAAAAGTTATTATCGCATCAGGTGGTTTTCAGCAACCATTCATCCCCTCATTTTCACAACATCTTTCATCACATATTTTTCAAATACATTCATCACAATATAAATCACCATTACAAATTCCAAAGGGAAAAGTACTTGTAGTAGGTGGTGGGAATTCAGGCATGCAAATAGCAGTAGAACTTGCAAAAACTCATGAAGTTACAATGGCTATAAGTCATCCGTTAACCTTTTTACCGTTATATCTTTTTAGAAAAAGCATTTTTAATTGGTTAGAAAAAATGGGTTTATTGTATGCCGAAATACATACAAAGAGAGGAAGGTGGTTTCAGAAGCGAAAGGATCCCATTTTTGGTTTTGAAGGTAAGGAACTTATTCGTAGTGGAGCAATAAAACTACAGGGAAAAGTGGTAAGTGCATCAGGAAATAATATTATGTTTCAGAATGGTGGCACGTATAGTGCACAAAGTATTATATGGTCTACTGGTTTTGTTCAAGATTATAAGTGGATTGAAATAGAAAAGGCAGTGAATATGAATGGATTGCCTAATCATACAAAGGGAATGAGTCCAGTAAGAGGATTGTATTATATTGGACTGCCGTGGCAATCTCAAAGGGGTTCTGCGCTTATTTGTGGTGTAGGAAAGGATGCGGTGTATTTGCTTTCTGAAATCAAAAAATAGATCAGTAGCAACAGCTACTGATCATCCATATGTACATGAATTAGGAGAGGTCAAACATTTCAAACGTTTATTAGCTTTAGTATAATAGATTTTCATGAAATAAAAAACTGAAAATTGTAATTTTTTGTTGAGAAAGTTTTTTGTATCGAAATATATAAAAAAACGGGGATTTCTATTGAAAGAAAATATGATATTTATATTTTAGTAAATTATGATATAGTCTATATAAGATTCTTTTCCTTAAATTAGGTTTTTTGTATAGTAATTACATTCGCAGTTGGAAAGGGGAAAAAATTGTGAAGTTTGATGATCAACGTCTACTAGGAATACGATTAGGTTCTGTACTCATAACAGAAGAAAATCAATATTTAGTAATTAAGAAGAAAGATCATTATGCACTATTAAACATACATAATTTAGAATGCACACATGTCGAAGTGCAGTTAGAGCATATTGAAGAACTGCTGCATGAAGATTTCCAAGAAAGTATAACTGAAATTATCGCACCAGAACATATTAAAATTGTGGTGAAAAATGTTATATAAAGAAAGAAGCTGGGAGAATCAGCTTCTTTCTTTGTTTTACTTCGTTAATTATAAGGATAACATTTTTAAAATCTCACCAATAATCCCATCCTTTTGATGAACACCTAAATCCGAGTTCGTTATAATAACAGCGCCATTACCTCGGTATGGATTACATACCATCATACATTGAAATCCAACACCCCAGCCAAGTGAATGAATTTGTAAGTCTTCATTAGAATACTCTAGAAAAACACCTAACCCAGTCCATTTGGTGCATCCTTGAGGAGAAATCATATCTTGTACTGTTTTTTGAGAAAGTTCCAGTTTGCTATTTCCCTGTAAGGACTGAATGATTTCAATAATTAAAGTTGATAAGTCAGTTGGTGTTGTCCAAATGCCTGAAGCAGCTGCGAATGGATAAAATGGATACTTCTCATTTGTAACGGTGCCATCTTTATTATGTCCACAAGCAAATGTATCTAATTTATTTATATCTTCAGTAGGGAATACCGTACTATTCTTCAGTTGAAGTGGTTGAAAGATATATTCTTCAAGTAAAAGGTTAAATCGTTTTCCAGTTATATTTTCAAGTAGTAGTTCGATAATACAAAAATTTGCGTCAGAGTAGTGGAATTGGCTTTCTGGTGCATAAGTTACTTCTATAGGTACTGGGCAATATAATGTTTTACCAGCAAGGAGCTTAGGGATTTTAGGTATTCCTTGCACTAGCTTATAATGTTCAAAACTATTGGGAGGATCAATGATTCCAGATTGGTGACTTAATAAGTTTCGCAGCGTGACTTTTTTCTGTGAAGTAAATAGATTGGTAGGGATGTTCCAAGATGTGAGTTTATCATTTACGTCTTCATCTAAATATACGATTCCTTGATCTGATAACGTTAGTACAAGCATTGAAGTGATGAATTTGCTAATAGAACAAGAATTGAATATGGAATCCGTAGTGACAGTTCTAGTTGTTCCAGATTCAAGTGTTCCGAAAGCAGTAGCTTCATCAAGTTTACCGTCACGTATAACGGCAAAGCTTAACCCTGCAACAGAATATTGGTTCATTTTCTCATATATATTGTTACTTTTTAAGTTCATAGTGACTCCTTTCTTTTAAAAACAGAATATTAACTTTACTATACAGTAGTAAATAGAGAGAAAAGGAAAACACTTCATCTTTTATCGATGAAGTGTTTTCTTAGTTTAAGTTAATTCGAAGTAAATGCTTTAAAAAATTTATCTCTGTACATGTACATAAGCCATGAGGCTGTTATAAAGGAAATAAAGATTTGTTTGTTTTTAATTGGTGCATTGAAAACAAGCCAACCAACTATATCAAATAACAAATGTAGTGCAATTGAAAGAACTACAAATTGTAGTAACGTCTTAAAAAATCTCTTCATAAAGTGTCCCCTAAAATAAAAGGTTTTATCCCGCATTAACGGGCAGTAAAACTCCCACCTCAAAATTCGACTGGGGCAAAGAAGTTAGGTGGGAGTCGGGCTGCCCGTAAACACCCGATTGGTGAAGACTAATAATCAGTGGGGGACGAACAAAACCCCCACTGATTAAAGTTTCACTTTATCAATAATGTTGTATATTACTATTATACATTAAATGTGTCCTGTGGTAAAATTTACATAAATTACTTAAATAAAACAATGCTAGTGAGGAGGAACAGTCTTGGAATTTTGGATTGTCATACCGATAGCGGCCTTTGGATTTATGTATCTCGCTGAAAAATTAAATAAAATCGAAAAGAAAACAGATACGCGTTTAAAGAGGATGGAAGATAGATTACAATTAATTTCGAAAGAAATGGGAATTGTAGATAGAGAACCTGAAATTAATAAAGAATTACGCCAGCTTGTGGAAGAAGGAAAAACAGTTACAGCAATTAAGAGAGTAAGAGAGGCTTTTGGATTTTCATTGTTAGAAGCGAAGCAATATGTTGATAAGTTATAAAAAAGATCATCCAATTGGATGGTCTTTTTTTACTGAACCATACGTGTATTTACATAAGCAGCGATTATAACGTGGCCAATAATAATGATGGGAAATATAATTTTAACATTAGGAGTAATGAAGACACTGCCAATTGTGGCAATAACACCAGCAATTAAATTATAAAGACCAACTATTTTTGATAACTTCACTTTGTCAGGTACACGGCGTTCATTGAATCCTGATAAGAGCCAAGTGTATTGTTTTACTCCGATGAAATAAGCTAGTGCAAATGAAATGATGGCTAGTATGAATAATGATGGCGAAGCGAAGAGAGTCATTGAGAACACCTCCGTTAAAGGGCTATAAATAAATTATAGTATGAATGTTATAATTTAACAAAATACATTTTTGATTTTAAGTTTATTAAAAATGAGATATTTACGATGAAGGGAGATTACATATGAATATTTCGGAATTCCAGCAATATGTATCGAGTTTCAGTAAAGAAAAAGGATTTCAAGATACAACAATTGAAGAGCGTACGATGTATGCGATGGCGGAATTAGGTGAATTAGCGGAAGTTATATTAAAGCGTGATAAAATACAAGATTCGAAAAGAGAGATTGGTTTAGAAATGTTTGATGTAATTTGGAATGTATGTGATTTAGCAAACAAGTTAGAAATTGATTTAGAGAAGGCGTTTGAAGAAAAAATGATGATTAATAAAAAACGTGAATGGTAAAAGGAAGGTTAAAAAGCGCACAAAATTTTGTGCGCTTTTTATTAATGGTATGAAAAATATGTAAAAAAAGATGGAACAAACATTTGAGACGAATTGTCTAATATAGGAAATAACTATTTAGTTTGAAAGAAGGGGTGGAGAAAATGAAAAAGAATATATTATTAAAAGTAGGGGTATGTGTTAGTTTACTAGGAACAATTCAATTTGTTAGCACAATTTCTTCTGTGAAAGCGGAACAAAAGCTAGAGCAAAAAGTAATAAAGAATGAGACAGGAACTATTTCAATTTCTCAGTTAAACAAAAATGTATGGGTTCATACTGAGTTAGGTTATTTTAATGGAGTAGCAGTTCCTTCGAACGGTCTAGTTCTTAACACTTCTAAAGGGTTAGTGCTTGTCGATTCTTCTTGGGATGATAAGTTAACGAAGGAACTAATAGAGATGGTAGAAAAGAAATTTCAGAAGTGCGTAACGGATGTCATTATTACACATGCGCATGCTGATCGAATTGGCGGGATAAAAACGTTGAAAGAAAGAGGCATTAAAGCGCATAGTACAGCATTAACTGCGGAACTAGCAAAGAAAAATGGATATGAAGAGCCACTTGGAGACTTACAAACAATTACGAATATGAAGTTTGGAAATATAAAAGTAGAAACGTTCTATCCAGGGAAAGGGCATACAGAAGATAATATTGTCGTATGGTTACCGCAATACAACATTTTAGCTGGAGGCTGTTTAGTGAAATCTGCGGAAGCTAAAGATTTAGGGAATGTTGCTGATGCATATGTAAATGAATGGTCGATATCGATTGAGAATGTATTGAACCGATATGGAAATACGAATTCAGTAGTACCTGGTCATGGTGATATAGGTGATAAAGGATTGCTTTTACATACACTGAATTTGTTGAAATAAGAAACAAGAAATAAAGTAATAATGAAGCGAATTGTAGATTTAAGAAATTTTTGGAATACAAAAGAGAGGAGAAAACTATTTCCTCCTCTTTTTCTTTTAACTATATTGAAATGCCGAAGCTATTGATTACGCCTAAATATGTTACTGAGATTTTAATTCTAAATATACAAATACCAGTACCGTCATAATTGCTATAACAACGTAAGTAACATCAAGCATTATAAGTGTCTTTAAAGTTTCAGTCATCCTAATTCACCCCTGTTATAAAAATATAACATGACCTCTTATCAATTAAATAAGAGATCATAAAGATAACAATGTACATGAAATTTCTTAAGTAGTTTCTATATAAATATATCATATAAATAATGTAAAAAATGTTAAGATGGTGTAAATGTATTGTAAATAAAGAGGTTTCCTATAAAATCTTTAATCAAAAAATTGATAGTTCTTCAAAATGAAAAAACGCTATTCTTTCTGTTGAATGATAGAATAGCGTTTTTGTATGCTTATTAGTTGCTAATAGTTCTCTAAATCAATTATCTAGCTATTTGAAAGCATCAACAAAGTTGTCCATTTTTCTGTATGTTTTTTTGATGTCAATAAAAATATTATGTCAACAATATGAACTGTCACAAATTTATATATATTATTGTGATTCATATCACATCCCTTTTTCTCAATGGGTATTATGCTTAATTTGTAACGAATGATTGGGAGAGGGTGGGATGATATGTTTTGTTATCAATGTGAACAAACGCCAACAGGCGGATGTAAAGTGATGGGTGTTTGTGGTAAGAATGAAACAATTGCAAGTTTACAAGATACGATTGTGTTCGGATTAAAAGGAATAGCGGCTTATCGTACGCATGCTGCGCAGCTAGGGTATACAGATGCATTTGTAGATGCTACAACTCAAGAAGCGCTATATATGACATTAACAAATTCTAACTTTAATGAACAAGAACATATTGATATGGCTATGAAAGTAGGGAAATCGGCTTTACGAGTAATGGAGTTATTAGATGAGGCACATACGAATCACTTTGGTGTTCCGGAGCCTGTTCAAATTACGCAGAACCATGTAGAAGGTAAGGCAATTGTAGTTACTGGTCATAATTTATTTGCATTAGAAGAGTTATTAAAGCAAACAGAAGGAAAAGAAATTAACATTTATACGCATTCTGAAATGCTACCAGCACACGGATATCCACAACTGAAAAAATATAAACATTTAAAAGGAAACATTGGTAAGGCATGGTATGATCAACGACGCCTTTTCGAAAAATTTATAGGTGCCATATTAGCTACAACGAACTGTGTTATGCCAATTAAAGGATCATACTCTGATCGATTCTTTTCATATGATATTGCAGGTTTAGAGGGTGTACAAAAAATTGAAAATGATGATTTTGCACCATTGATTCAAAAAGCGCTTGAACTTCCAGAAGTACATATGGAGTCGGATGAGCAGTTAGTAACAGGGTTTCATCATAATACAGTATTATCATTAGCTCCGGAAATTATTAATGCAGTAAAAGAAGGAAAGATTAAGCGTTTCTTTGTCATCGCAGGTTGTGATGCTCCGGGAAAAGGCGGAGAATATTATCGTGAATTAGCAACGTCGCTTCCGCCAGAAACGGTTATTTTAACAACTTCTTGCGGGAAATTCCGTTTTAATGATGTGAGTTATGGTGTTGTACCTGGTACGGAGATTCCGCGTTACATTGATTTAGGACAATGCAATAATTCAATTTCTACAGTGAAAATAGCGGCCGCTTTAGCAGATGCTTTCCAATGTGAAGTGAATGAATTGCCAGTAAGTATTGTCTTATCATGGTTTGAACAAAAAGCGGTTGCTATTTTACTTGGGCTATTTAGTCTTGGAATTCAAGATATTCGCATTGGTCCAAAGGCGCCTGAATTTGTTTCACCTGGCGTGCTTGATGTATTACAAGAGACATTCGGTTTAAAACTAATTACAACCGCAGCAGAAGACATGAATATGATGTTATCGTAACAAAAAGGATGTCCTATATGTAGAGTTGACTTTATAAAGAGTTTGTATGTATTCGCAAGCTCATGTATTAGATGCACAGGTGCATTAGTAGAAGAACAAAAGAATGATCCGTCTTTTTAATAAGGAGAGCTATCCACATTCATTAACTTCGGAATATTATAACGCCCAAAATAAAAATGCGGAATTTTTGTTTTGGGTATTTCCTTTTCTTAGCTGGATAGGTATGTGGTGAGATTTCTTAAGAAGAAAATAGGCAGTATCCAATAGATAATAGCGGATTTAAGAAAAAATTTAAAAATCGAGTTGACATTCTATCTACATAGTCATACAATGTAGTGGTAATGAGTAATACTGAATAGCGTAGTTTTTAAAAATATATTCAGTATCCAATAGGCAAAAGCGGATTTAAGAAAAAATTTAAAAATCGAGTTGACATTCCATCTACTTAGTCATACAATGTAGTTGTAATAAGTAATAAGTAATA